>CAJUEI010000338.1 GCA_910585255.1 uncultured Lachnospiraceae bacterium | reverse complement strand
TACAAAACATATGTTTGCAATTTTTTGATATAGAAATATGAATTTTAACCTCATCAAGGAAGTAGCGGAGCGGATTCCGAATTTCTTTTGACTAATTAAGAAAATTGTTAAAAAGAATCTTTTATAAATAATAAAAAAGAGATGGAAAAGTAAGAACATTTTTTTTTTAATCTGCATATACTGACAAGAAGAACTTTATAAGCAGGTGGAAAACTTGGCAAAAGTAATTCTAGATGCAGGACATGGAGGCAGCAGAGATCCCGGTGCGGTATATGAAGGAAGACAGGAAAAGGACGATGTCCTTCGATTGGCATTGGCAGTGGGAGAGATCTTAGAGCGAAAAGGAGTAGAGGTCAGCTATACTCGTGTAAATGATGTATACGATTCACCATATGAGAAAGCAGTGATTGGGAATAATTCAGGTGCCGATTTCTTTATTTCATTACATCGTAATTCAAATGAAACACCCAATTCCGCTTCCGGTATTATGACATTGGTTTATAATGATGAAGGGATAAAAGCTGATTTAGCCAGAAATATTAATGAAGAATTAAGCGAAGTCGGATTTAAAAATCTAGGTGTTATTTCCCGTCCTAATTTAGTAGTATTACGGCGAACCAATATGCCGGCTGTATTAGTAGAGGTAGGATTTATCAATAATAGGGCAGATAATGAAAAATTTGATGAAGATTTTGATGAAATAGCAGAAGCAATAGCAGAAGGAATTTTAGATACCATTGAAGAGGGAAGACCAAGAGAACAGGTACAATTAGAAACCGAAAATGTACCCCAAAGAAATCCCAACCAGTTATACCGTGTACAGGCGGGGGCATTTCGGAATTATCAAAATGCAGCAAGGTATGTCAATCGATTAGAAAGAGACGGGTTTCCGGCATTTTTATTTTTTCAGAATGGATTATATTTGGTACAAGTGGGAGCATTTCGAGAATTTGAAAACGCAATAAGAATGGAACATCGGCTTCGCAAAGCAGGATATAATACATTTATTACAACCTCTGTATAAAAATCAGAAAATAAAAAATCAAAATTTATGAAAAAAGTATTGACATCTATTTAAAATTGTTGAAAATTTAAGATAGGGCTGGTGGAAAACGAAAACACCGCCAGATTTTAAAAGTGCTGTTCTATGATTATTATTTTCCAGAGACGGAAGTGACAGTAGGACAGCACCTTTCATATATAGGATGGTATCTAAATTTAACCTCATCAAGGAAGTCCCCGCTTCTAAGCCGCTAAGGCGAAAGCGGTGGGCTGGGACTTCCTTGTTTCAGTGGGAGTGCAGACTCCCACTGAAAAGCTGCGATAG
>CAJUEI010000337.1 GCA_910585255.1 uncultured Lachnospiraceae bacterium | reverse complement strand
GGGTGTGTTTAGCCCGCTGTACGGGCGAATTGCACCCCGTTCCGTCCGGTTGGATGCATCTATATTCAGAAGTTTTAGAGCTTCTTACTTTCTGTAGAGCGGAACATCGCTGCCATACCGCACTCTGGCGTCCTCCCCCAAAAATTATCTATCCCCCTTAAAATAAAGAATATTCGCAAAACCTATTGATCTCCATTCTTCCTCTATGCTAAAATAAAAACCAATGCGATCAACCCGCATCAATATTTTAGAACAAAGATAGGAGACATAGAATGACAACAAGTGAAAAAGCTCTAACACTGCACAAAAAATGGAACGGCAAAATCGAAACCATCTCGAAATGCCCTATCCAATCCAGAGAAGATCTCGCCCTGGCATACACTCCAGGCGTAGCAGAACCCTGCAAAGTAATAGCCAAAGACAAAGAAGCAGCCTATCAATACACCTTAAAAGCCAACACCGTAGCGGTTATTACAGATGGAAGTGCCGTCCTAGGTTTAGGAAATATCGGACCTTACGCCGCTATGCCGGTAATGGAAGGAAAAGCCGCACTATTTAAAGAATTCGGCGGCATCAATGCCTTTCCAATCTGCTTAGACACCCAGGACACCGAAGAAATCATTAAAACCATTGTCCATATCGCCCCTGCATTTGGAGGCATTAACCTAGAAGATATTTCCGCCCCACGCTGCTTCGAAATCGAAGAACGTTTAAAATTCCTTCTAGATATCCCGGTCTTTCATGACGATCAGCACGGAACCGCTATTGTCGTCCTAGCCGGTATTATCAATGCACTAAAAGTAGTAAAAAAGCAAAAAGAAGACTGCAAAGTAGTTGTAAACGGTGCCGGCTCCGCAGGAATTGCTATTACCAAACTCCTGCTGACCTATGGTTTTCTATCCGTTACTCTATGTGACAAATCTGGTATCCTTTCTAAAACCACCAAAGATCTCAACTGGATGCAGAAGCAAATGGTTGACCGCACTAACTTAGAAGGAAAAACGGGATCTCTATCGGATGCCCTAAAAGGTGCCGATATTTTTATTGGCGTATCCGCACCGAATATTGTAACACCGGAAATGGTAGCATCTATGAACTCAGATGCCATCTTATTTGCCATGGCAAATCCTGTACCTGAAATTATGCCGGATTTAGCAAAGGCAGCCGGTGCAAGAGTGATTGGTACCGGGCGATCTGACTTTCCTAATCAAGTCAACAATGTAGTAGCATTTCCGGGTATTTTTAAAGGTGCATTGGAAGGACACGCCACACAGATTACAGAGGAAATGAAATTGGCTGCTGCAAAAGCCATCGCCAGTTTAGTACCAGATTCGGAATTAAGCGATAACAATATTATGCCGCAGGCTTTTGATCCTCGTGTTGCAGAAATTGTAAG
>CAJUEI010000336.1 GCA_910585255.1 uncultured Lachnospiraceae bacterium | reverse complement strand
CACAAGTGCCCGAAAATCCTACAGATCGACAGAAGTCTAAGAGCTTCTAGCTTTCTTCCGAAGTCACATCGCAGACATATTGCACTCTGGCTGCATTTTCTCACAATCTACGTTTTGTCTCTTTTCCTTTACTATTTTCATAAATTTAATAAAATAATATTCTTTTTAAAAATTAAATCTAATAAAATAGTAATTCCATAATATACCTACAAATTTAAAAAATCATAATACTACTTTCTGCTCGTCAGTTATAAAATTTGTGCTAATTAAAAATAAAACCTACCGGCAGGAAGAAACAGCTGGAGTGGGAAAACGATTCCTTGCCGCTGTGACTTCGGAGAAAAGTTAGAAAGTCTTATGCCTCTGTCGAATCTTTAGAATTTTTTGCCATTCCCAATGGCAAAAAAAGGCACGTGTTTAGCCTCCTGCAGAGGCGAATTGCGTGCCGGTTCGTCCGGCTGGATGCACTGAGATTCAGAGGCATTAGACTTTCTTACTTTTCGGAGAGCGGAACAGCGGCAAGGAATCGTTTTCCCATTCCGGCGTCCTCCCCTCTCACTCCAACATCCTATTTTATCTTGAAAATTCCACCCATTTATTCTATAATAAAACTATTCTTATTTGAATTCTTCCCTCATAAATTAAAATACAGCAAATAATAAAGGAGACTTTCACATGAACTGGGAATTTGCCGTTTTAGACTTTATTGCAGAACACTTCCGCACAGATATTGGAAATATAATTTTCCCCTTCCTTTCCTCTCTTGCCGATAGAGGAATGATATGGATTCTTTTTTCTCTTCTGCTTTTATCTCAGAAAAAAACCAGAACCATCGGTTTAGCAGCTCTGTTTGCTCTTATTTGTATGCTGATAATTGGAAATTCTTGCCTTAAACCACTTATCGCCAGAGAACGTCCTTTTATCGCCCGACCGGAAAAATTAACTTACCTCTTGATTGCTCCTCCGGGCGAATATTCTTTTCCTTCTGGGCATACTTTTTCTTCCTTTGCTGCTGCTACAACAATCGCACTTGGAAATAAAAAACTAGGAATTTTTGCCCTTATACTGGCAGCCGCAATCGGATTCTCCCGTTTATATCTATATGTCCATTTTCCAACGGATGTATTAGGCGGTATGTTATTGGGTATTCTCTTAGGTTCTATTGTTTGGTCTCTTTTTTCTTCTTTGTTATCCAATCAACTGTTAAATAGAATCACTAAAAAACAAAAATAAATACAGCCTACAGATTTTTCTGTAAGCTGTAAAGCAGGGCTACAAGGATTCGAACCTTGAAATGCTGGAGTCAGAGTCCAGTGCCTTACCGTTTGGCGATAGCCCTATCTTTATTATTTTTATCTTTCCAAACAGGGCTACAAGGATTCGAACCTTGAAATGCTGGAGTCAGAGTCCAGTGCCTTAC
>CAJUEI010000335.1 GCA_910585255.1 uncultured Lachnospiraceae bacterium | reverse complement strand
CCTTGATGAGGTTATGAGCAAGTAGCGAAGCGGATTGCGAATATCCGATTTGACTCTATCAAGGAAGCAGCAGAGCGGGTTCCGAATTTCCTTTGGCTATCTTTAAAAGCGGTTTATAATATTTTTGTATAAAATATATTGTTTATTGTAAAACTATTGGAAAAGAATGATTTAGTCAGAAAGGAAGTGCATGATTATAAAAATTTTATTTTATGATACTAAAAAATACGATAAAGAATCATTTGAAGCCATTTTGCCGGAATATAAGGGAATGGAAATTGAGTTTTTAGAGACAGACTTATCTCCGTCTACAGCACGTTTTGCAAATGGCTGTGATGCAGTCTGTGCTTTTGTAAATTCTGATATTGGGGCAAAGACAATAAAAATATTGGCAGATGAAGGGATTCGTTTGATTTTAATGCGGTGTGCTGGATTTAATAATATAGATTTAGAAGAAGCAAAGAAACATTCTATTACTATATTGCGGGTTCCGGGTTATTCTCCAGAGGCAGTAGCAGAACATGCAATGGGACTTGCTTTAGCTGTAAATCGTCATATCCATAAGGGATATATTAAAGTACGAGAAAATAATTTTAGCTTAGTTGGTTTAACTGGCATTAATTTCTATCAAAAAATAGCAGGGATTATTGGTACTGGTAAAATTGGTGCAGCAATGTGCAGAATCTGCAGAGGATTTGGAATGGAAGTAATTGCTTATGACAAATATCAAAATCCAGATTTAGATTTTGTAAGATATGTAGATTTAGATACTTTATTTGCAAAAAGTGATTTAATTTCACTGCACTGTCCTCTGACAAAAGAAACGCATCATTTAATACAGGAAAGTACAATAGAAAAAATGAAAGATAATGTAGTTTTAGTAAATACTTCAAGAGGTGCTTTAATTAAAACAGAAGATTTAATAAAAGGGATTCGAAGTATGAAATTTTTTGGAGTGGGATTAGATGTATATGAGGAAGAAACCGATAATGTATTTGAAAATAGAGAAGATGATATTCTAGAACATTCGGTAACAGCTCGTTTATTGTCATTTCCAAATGTAATTGTAACCTCTCATCAAGGCTTTTTAACAGAAGAAGCTCTAGAAGCAATCAGTAGGACAACATTAGATAATGCATTTGATTATGAAAACAAAAAAATAAAAGAAAGTAATGTTGTATCAGTAGCATAAATTTTAGAGGATAGGTATTTGTGAGAAATTGAGGAAGACGCCAGAGTGGAAAAGCAATTCTTTTTCACTCTAGCTGTCTTTTCCTGCCGATAAATTTTGAGTTGATTTATTGATCCATAAGGGCAGAGAAAGAAATATAAATTGTGAGACAATACAGCCGGAGTACATTAGGTGTATGCTGTGACTTCGGAGGAAAGCTAGAAGCTCTTAGACTTCTGTCGATCCAGTAGGATTTTCGGGCACTTGTGACCGAAAAAGGGGTGTGTTTAGCCCGCTGTA
>CAJUEI010000334.1 GCA_910585255.1 uncultured Lachnospiraceae bacterium | reverse complement strand
GTTTTGGCATTTCTTTTTCTCCTTCTTAAAAGATATTAGACAGGCTCTAAGAAGCAGGAAGCCCATTGGCTTTAGACAATGGGTAGTTCACATGTTAAAGATCAATACAAATCACTACATTTGCAAAAACCTTATCTCTATTTCTTTACAAAAAAGAGAGATCCCCAATGTTTTACAATCATAGATTGAATATTACGATACCAGACGGAGAGAGTATAGTAAAATTTTTTCTGCTATTATGGGAAAGCCCATGCTGTCCTAATATTAATTTTGAAATAACAGCCTTGCCGCTTAGTATTTTCCTATCTTTTATGTCAGGACCAACAGGGGAAGAGTTGGGATGACGTGGTTTTATGCGAGAAGAATTTAACCTCATCAAGGAAGTCCCCCGCTTCTAAGCCGCTAAGGCGAAAGCGGTGGGTTGGGACTTCCTTGATGAGGTTATGAGCAAGTAGCAAAGCAGATTGCGAATATCCAATTTGACTGTTTCGATCATGTTCGTATAGTTATACGTTATGGGGCGGAATTGGAGCAGAAAATAAAGGAACATTATGGAATGGTCTTTATATCAGATTGGAGGGAAAAATATGTATTTCAAATTGTTATGGAGTGAATTTGCTGCACTCCCGGAGGTAGAGGCAGTTGCTCTCGGCGGTTCAAGAGCCGGTGCGGACTATGACGAAAAATCAGATTATGATTTATACATTTATTGTATCAGTATACCATGTGAGAATGTGCGGAAGCGTATTTTGGAGAAATGTTGTCAGTATATGGAGATTGGAAATTCTTTTTGGGAGCTGGAAGATGACTGTACGCTGAAAGATGGGACAGACATTGATATTCTGTATCGGAATATCGAAGATTTTTCACAGACAGTTCATTCGGTTGTTGAGGAGCATACAGCCTGCAACGGATATACAACCTGTATGTGGCATAACCTGTTATACTGCCGGATTCTCTACGATAAAAGAGGAAAATTAGAAAGCCTGCAAAATAAATACCGGATTCCGTATCCAGACGAATTGCGGGATAATATTATCCGCAGAAATCTCCGCCTGCTGACAGGAAATCTGCCCTCATATGACACACAGATAAAAAAGGCTTTAGCCCGTAAAGATATGGTAAGCGTAAACCATAGGACAGCAGCTTTTCTGGAGTCGTACTTTGATATTATTTTTGCAATGAATAAACTGACACACCCTGGAGAAAAACGGATGGTTCTGTATGCGAAAGATCAGGCGGAAATTCTTCCTGCTGACTTTGAGGAAAATCTGGACAGATTGTTTGCAAATATGTTTACTGATTCCAATAGAGCATTACAAGTACTTCAGGAGATGATAAACGAATTGGAGAAAACCATAACGTGCAGCGGTATAGGTAGTTATTAACAATAGCTGAGCAATAAGCGGATTCCGAATTTCCTTTGACTAGAGTCTTGAGAGATTGATATCTTTAAGGCTCTAGTCTTCTCTTTTCATTTCTAATTCGTTTTTGATTACTCAAAATTCGGAAGAAGACTCTTGAATCCAGAAATACAAGTGAAGAGTTCTATTTTGACAT
>CAJUEI010000333.1 GCA_910585255.1 uncultured Lachnospiraceae bacterium | reverse complement strand
ATACCGCTCCTCATAAGAAACAATCCTAATTTCAGGAAATTCCTCCCGAAGCTGTCTGGCATGTCCATACGTTCGGCTGCATACCGTCACACTCTCCACTGGATATTCATAAATATATTTTAAAGCAAGCACAGCCGTTTTCCCGCTTCCAATCACCAAAACCCGTTTTCCGGCAATCCCAAAGCTCTCCTCCAATTTGCGGACCCCAACCGAGCTCACTGACAAAGGCTTCTCACTTATCTTCCATTCCGTCTTAATCCGCTTTGCACAAGTAACCGCATCCCGTACAATCTTATTTAATTCCTTTCCGCTATATCCCATCGTCCTAGCATCATCTAAAGCATCCTTTACCTGACCCAGAATCTGATCCTCTCCCAATACCAGAGATTCCAGCCCAGCCGCTACCCGAAACAAATAAGCAATCGCCTCTTTTCCAAACAACCCTGTCATATATAAAGTCAGATCTACCTCTGGAAACATTTCCATATAAATTTTTTGAACCTGCTTATTCTGTTCCTCTTTTTCATAAATATAATATACTTCACTCCGATTACAAGTAGACAGCACCATACCTTGTTCTATTCCAATCTCCTTTGCCCTCTGAAAGAATATCTCTTTCTTTCTCTCCGTAAAAGAAGTCTTATCCCGAATAGCAAGCGGTGCATTTTTATAATTAATTCCCCAAAAACCAAATTGCATACGTTCTTCTGCTCCTTTATCAATAAAATAAAAGAACTGCACATTGACAGTCCCCGCCTTTTCTAACATACTATATACAAATCCTGTTCTTTCCTATCAGAGGAAATCAGCCAGAATAAGATACAACAACACAATCATACCTCACTCTGACTGATTTCTCCACACTCTACATCTTCCCTCTCCACTTCGCTTTTCCAGTCAAATCGGATATTCGCAATCCGCTTCGCTACTTGCTCATAACCTCATCAAGGAAGTCCCAACCCACCGCTTTCGCCTTGGCGGCTTAGAAGCGGGGGACTTCCTTGATGAGGTTAAAAAAAGAATGTACATTACAGAAAGAACAGCCAGGGGGAGAAAGCGGTATCTCTGCGATGTGACTTCGAAGGAAAGTTAGAAGCTCTTAGACTTCTGTCAGTAATCTAGGATTTTTTGCCATTCTCGAATGGCAAAAAAAGGGGTGTGTTTAGCCCGCTGCACGGGCGAATTGCACCCCGTTCCGTCCGGTCAGATACACGTAAGTTCAGAGGCATTAGACTTTCTTACTTTCAGGAGAGCGGAACAGCAGAAAGAAATTCTTTCCCCGCTCTAGCGTCCTCTCCCATTCACTTTTCTAATTATAATAAAACCCTAATCCTCCCTATCCAATATAACCTGCAAAAGCAAATGCAAACAGATAAGAAGAAGCCGCTACACATGCCCAAGTAATTCCACCCAGTGCAATCGGTTTTAATCCTTTAGAAAATACATCTTTAAATTTAATCTTAAATCCAACTCCTGCCAAAGCAGATGCAAATAAAAACTTACTAGCCGTTGTTAAAAGACTAATTCCCTTTGGTGAAAAAACACCATATGTATTCAATCCCGCCATTACAACAAACCAAAGAATAAACATTGGAAACGTCTTCTTTACTACTGCAAAAATGCTGCTGTTACTGCCTGCTTTGCTGCTCTTTTTCTCTTCACGAGCCATTAAAACAGTCCAAACAACCGCTACGAAAATCAACATTGTAGTCCGCACTAATTTCACATTCAATGCTCCGTTAAAATCAGGATTCCCAATCA
>CAJUEI010000332.1 GCA_910585255.1 uncultured Lachnospiraceae bacterium | reverse complement strand
TTTTTGCCATTCGAGAATGGCAAAAAATCCTAGTGGATCGACAGAAGCATAAGACATTCTAACTTTCCTCCGAAGTCACAGCGGGAAGAAATGGCTTTCCCACTCTGGCTGTCTTTTCCTGCCTGTAAGGTTAGAGTTGATTCATTCATCCGTAGAGTTTTTTGTTTTTAATCTATTAAGGAAGTCCTATTTGACGCAGGATAGGATTATGAGGAGGCAGCAGAGCGGATTCCGAATTTCCTTTGATATTTTAAAGGTAAGAAATGCAGAGGGGAAAGAGAATGTCTTCTTTGTTACTTTGCTTTTCTTTTTTCAAAGATAGTGTAAAAGTTTATTTGGTTTTTTGGAATAGGATTATTTTCTTTGAAGTTTGATATTAGGCAGGTAAAGGGTTGTTTAACCTCATCAAGGAAGTCCCCCGCTTCTAAGCCGCCAAGGCGAAAGCGGTGGGTTGGGACTTCTTTGTTTCAGTGGGAGTGCAGACTCCCACTGAAAAGCTGCGATAGTAGCTATGAGGTTATGAGCAAGTAGCAAAGCGGATTGCGAATATCCGATTTGACTGTTGGTTTGGGGTGATATGGAATGAATGATATATATTTTAAAATCAAAAATAAAGTTACATGGTTCGTTTCAGAAATATTTCTTGACATATAAATAGAATTATGGTAAGTTATTAAAAAAGTTTAGGAGAACATGGAAATGCAGAACTTACATTTTACAATGAATGATATGTACATGTATGACAGACGTACTTAGAAGTAATTGTGTTTTTGATTGGATGCACAGTTACGCAGGTAGGTCTGATATGTCTGTGCATATAAATTAGTAGGTGTAAGTTGTAATTATATTTGCAATAGCCGATGGTTTTAGAAGTGCACTGGACATATTGTATGTTTAGTGTTTTTTTGTTTGGAAAGGAGTTTTTTATGAAATTATCAAATGGAACAGAGGTTATTGCTAAGCCTTATCGTGAAGAAGATGCGGAAGAAATTGTCAGGCTGATTCATAGAAATTTCAAGGAAGTCAACGTGAAAGATTACGGGGAAAGAGCGGTGGATATACTCTCT
This sequence comes from uncultured Lachnospiraceae bacterium, assembly GCA_910585255.1. Taxonomy (GTDB): domain Bacteria; phylum Bacillota; class Clostridia; order Lachnospirales; family Lachnospiraceae; genus MGBC114844. Next base: position 778 of record CAJUEI010000332.1, on the reverse strand, counting down.
GCTACGCATGATGTAAATTGGTTTAAGGGTGTGGCAGAACATGCACATGTGTATGTATTTTGGAATGAAAATAACATTGTGGGTGTTGGTTCTATATCAAGTTTTTGGGGAAGCCTTACAGAAAGTATTTTGCTTACTATTTTTGTGCTGCCGGAAATTCATAGGCAGGGGATCGGCAGTTATATTATTGATACTCTTGAATCCGATGAATTATTTTTAAGGGCAGAGAGAATAGAAATTCCCGCATCTATTACTGCAGTAGAATTTTATCGGAAAAAGGGGTATGAATATAAAAACGGAATAAAAGAATTGGATGATGAGCAGCATTATCGGCTGGAAAAATTTAGAATGAATAAATAGGGCATAAGAAGAACGGTAATAATGACAATATGGATATGAAAGATTTTGAAAAAATATAGGATTTATGGATACATAATGGATAGACATGACAGGCACAAAGGTTTTATCTATCACGCAACGGTTAAGAAAGAATACAGAAGACAGGGAATCGGAAAAAAGCTGGTTGATATAATCGGATAGGAATGAAATACTGCTATTCCTATGAAGAACAATGGCAGCCAAAAGATTTCCCGGTTATCTTCAGAATGTATCAGCTTAACTTTGATGAAAATATGGATTTTATATATACTTTTGCTCGGCTTCGTAGCCTGCCGAAAGCTCTGTGAAACGCTCGTCCGATATGTGCCCCGCCCCGCTGTCCTCCTACAGCCGCTTGAAGATAGCGGAGAGTTCCGCAATCCGCTTTTCTGCCGCTTCC
>CAJUEI010000331.1 GCA_910585255.1 uncultured Lachnospiraceae bacterium | reverse complement strand
GGGTGTGTTTAGCCCGCTGTACGGGCGAATTGCACCCCGATCCGTCCGGTTGAATTTATGTAAATTCAGAAGTCTTAGAGCTTCTTACTTTCTAGAGAGCGAAACAGCGTGGACAAACCGTTTCCTCACTCTAGCGTCCTCTCCATCTCACCCCCTTCCCTATCGATCAATCCATAGAATAATTTCCATCCAACCAATTAATACCATAACCCAATAACAAAAGCATCTTAATTTAAAAATAACAATAATAAAAAACATATAGGATAATATAGGATACATTATAAATTTAAGAAAGGAGAAACCATATGTTTTGTAGAGTACATAGTGGAGCTGTTCATGGAATAGAAGGAATTCGAATTGAAGTAGAGGTAGATTTAAGTGACGGTTTACCCAGTTTAAGCATGGTTGGAATGTTATCATCTGAGATTAAAGAATCCTCAGAACGAGTAAGAACCGCTTTAAAAAATTCATGTTTTAAAATTCCTCCTAAAAGAATTACTGTAAATTTATCCCCGGCAAATATTCGAAAACAGGGTACACTTTATGATCTTCCCATTGCGGTAGGAATTCTAACTGGTATGGGATATATAAAAGCAGCATGTCTAGAACAAATACTAATATTGGGAGAGTTAAGTTTAGACGGAAAAGTAAACCCTGTTAAAGGGGTGCTTCCGATCGTTTACGCTGCCAGAGAGACAGGAATTTCATGCTGTATTATTCCTAAAAAAAATAGAAAAGAAGGTGCTCTTGTAGAACAAATTCAGGTAATCGGAGTCAGTTCCCTAGAAGAAGTGCTTCAGGTTTTAAAAGATCCACAGCAATTTTGCCAGGAAAAAATAGAAAAATCTAAATGGGAACCAACAGATCAGGAAAAAGTTGACTTTTCTGAAGTAAATGGGCAGGAAGCATTAAAACGAGCCGTACAGGTAGCGGCAGCGGGGATGCATAATTTTTTGATGGTAGGTCCTCCCGGTTCAGGAAAAACCATGATAGCCAGAAGAATCCCAACCATACTGCCTCCTATGACATTGGAGGAGTCGATAGAAGTTACAAAGATCTACAGTGTTGCTGGACTGCTTTCTGATCAAAATCCTTTAATTGTAAAACGACCGTTTCGTGCCCCACATCACACCATATCGGCAAGCTCTTTAGTCGGAGGCGGCAGGATTCCAAAACCAGGAGAGGTTTCTTTATCTAATTATGGAGTTTTATTTTTAGATGAGCTTCCTGAATTCTCTAAAACTGTACTGGAAGTTCTTCGGCAACCAATGGAAGATAGAAAAGTAATGGTTTCACGGGTGTATGGAAGTTATGAATTTCCTACTAACTTTATGTTGGTAGCGGCACTTAACCCCTGCAGCTGCGGGTATTATCCTGACAGAAATCGCTGTAATTGTAAGGTAACAGAAGTGTCCCGCTACTTGGGACGGATTAGCCGTCCCCTTTTGGATCGAATTGATATCTGTATGGAAGTTTCTGGTATGGAATATGCAGATATAAGAAGTGCCGAAAGAAAGGGGAAACAGAAGGGAGAGGATTCGGCTGTTATGCGGGAGCGAGTCATACAGGCAAGAGAGAGACAACGTGTTCGGTATCAAAAAGAAGGAATTATTACCAATAGTGGATTGTCGGCTTCTCAGATTCAGCAGTATTGTAAATTGGATAAAAAAGGAGAGAAATTGTTAGAACAGGCATTTACTCATCTTCGGCTTACCGCACGGGGATATCATCGAATTTTAAAGGTTGCCCGGACAATTGCAGATTTAGACGGGGAAGAGAAGATATTGGTACGGCATTTAAGTGAGGCAATCTGTTATCGAAGCACTAATATAAGTGAATGGCGGGAATAGAAAAGAAAATTTATTTTAGAAAAAGGGGAAAAGGATGCAGAATATTA
>CAJUEI010000330.1 GCA_910585255.1 uncultured Lachnospiraceae bacterium | reverse complement strand
TAAGTCTGATCGACATCCGGCAGTCTAGAGGTAAGCAGACTGCCTCCTAAGAATAAACTGATTGCAACCGCATCTGTAGGAGAGGTGCTTGTAAACTTTAAAACCGGAAACAGCATTGGAAACGCAAGAAGTACAGCTCCTGCTCGGTGTGTTTTTCCCATCATAAATTGGTTCCTCCTTTGTTAGAATATACGTTCAGTAAAATTATCATATCACAGAAGCTCCATTTCGTAAAGATTCCTAGTTGTTCTATTATACTTATTATCAGAAAAGGATATGTATAAGAAAAACCGGAAAAATTAAATTTTCCTTGACAGAAAGAATCAGAAGGCGTAACCTTAGAGAAGAGAGTAAACGAAAGAAGTGAGAAATTTGAGAGAAAAAAAGAAAAAAGATTGGAATTTAGAATTAAATCAAGAAATGATTCAGAAAGCATTCCGTGTAGCGTGGCCGGCGGTACTGGAATCTTTTTTTGTTGCATTTGTGGGGATTGTAGACTCCATTATGGTAAGCAAGTTAGGGACTTATGCAGTAGCGGCAGTAGGACTAACCACGCAGCCAAAGTTTTTGGGATTGGCACTTTTTATCGCTACCAATATGGCAGTCTCAGCACTGGTAGCCCGAAGAAAAGGAGAAAAAAAGCAGAGAGATGCAAATGGAATTTTAGTAACGGCTGTTTGCTGGGTGATACTTGCCGCAAGTTTGGTCAGTATCATTTGTGTAGCATTTGCAGAACCGATTATACATCTTGCCGGTTCAAAAGCAGATACTCATAGCAGTGCAGTGCTGTATTTTCGAATTATTATGGGAGGCATGATATTTAATGTGATTTCTTTAGTAATTAATGCCGCATTGCGTGGTTCTGGCAATACAAAGATTGCTATGAAAACCAATGTTACTTCTAATATTGTCAATATTATTTTTAATTATCTTTTAATTGAAGGACATTTTGGCTTTCCTTCTCTTGGGATTGCCGGTGCAGCGATTGCCACTGTGCTTGGAACTGTAGTTGCTTGTACCATGAGCGTATGTTCGCTATTTAAAAAGAATAGTTTTGTCAGTCTGCCCTATATTAAAGAGAATCAGATACGACCAAAGAAAAATTATGGTTTTGAATTATATGGAATCGCTTCCAATACATTTATTGAGCAGGTTTTTATTCGAATCGGTTTTATGATGGTTTTGGTTATGGCGGCAAAACTTGGAACAGAAGCATTTGCGGTGCATCAAGTCGGTATGAATGTAATGTCACTGTCTTTTTCTTTTGGAGATGGGATGCAGACTGCTGCTGTCACATTAATAGGGCAGAGTTTAGGACAAAAAGCACCAGAGCTTGCAAAGAGGTATGGGACAATTTGTCAGCGAATTGGCAATGCTATTTCAGTAGTGCTTGCGATTGTTTATCTGCTGTTTGGGCGGTGGTTCTTTGGATTGTATTTTAAAGAAGCAGAGTTAATTGCACTTGGGGCACAGATTATGGAAGCGATGGTATTGATTGTATTGATGCAGATTGCCCAGGTAATCTATATGGGATGCTTGCGGGGAGCCGGAGATGTGCGGTTTACAACGATTGCTTCTACAATTAGTATTACGATAATCCGTCCGGCTGCGGCTTACTTTTTTGCTTATTTTTGGGGATTTGGGATAATTGGGATATGGATGGGTGTGATTTGTGATCAGTTGTCTCGGTTGTTATTGACTTCCTGGCGTTTTCGATCGGGGAAGTGGACACAGATTCGAATTTAGGAAGTGTTTGTGATTGTAAAGGGAAGGTTGCGTTTGGGGGGGACGCTGGAGTGGGAAAACGATCCCTTGCTGACGTTCCGCTCTTTGGAAAGTAAGAAAGTCTAATGCCTCTGAATCGACATGTATCCAGCCGGACGGACCGGGGTGCAATTCGCCCGTGCAGCGGGCTAAACACACCCCTTTTT
>CAJUEI010000329.1 GCA_910585255.1 uncultured Lachnospiraceae bacterium | reverse complement strand
TTGTATGGTCTTGGCAGGCCCTGGTTCCGGTAAAACAACCGTAATTACACAGCGAACCAAAACACTGATTCAGGAATACGGTGTGAAACCTGCCGAAATTTTAGTAATTACTTTTACAAAGATGGCAGCAAAAGAAATGCAGGAGCGTTTTTTTAAGCTGATGGGAACAGAACAGCCTCCGGTTGCTTTTGGAACATTTCATGCGATCTATTTTAAGATATTAAAATATGCCTATGGATTGTCGGCAGCCAATATTTTGACAGAGGAGCAGAAAATACAGTGGTTAAAAGAACTGATACAACAAGAACAAATCGAGGCAGAGGATCAAACCGAACTGATTCATTCTATTATTAGTGAAATCAGTCTGGTAAAAGGGGAACGAATTGCACTGGAGTATTATCATGCCAAAAGCTGTTCAGATGAGGGATTCCGGCATATTTATACAGGGTACCAGGAAAAACTAAAACGCAGCAGAAAACTGGATTTTGATGATATGCTGGTTTTAACATATGAACTTTTGACAGAACGAGAGGATATTTTAAAAGGATGGCAGAAGAAATATCGTTTTATTTTAATTGATGAATTTCAGGATATTAATCAAATCCAGTATGATACCATTCGTTTATTAGCAAAGCCGGAGGACAATCTGTTTATTGTAGGAGATGACGATCAGTCTATCTATCGGTTTCGAGGTTCTAAGCCGGAGATTATGCTGAATTTTGCCAAAGATTATCCAGGAACAGCAGAAATTTTGTTAGACTGGAATTACCGTTCTGCAAAAAATATTGTAGATACGGCATGTCGGGTTATTACTGCGAATACCAAGCGGTTTTCAAAAAAAATACAGGCAGCACGTCCGCCGGGAGAAAAAATAGAGATCCTATGCTATCCAACACCAAAGGAAGAAGGAAAAGCAATTTTGCAGCAGATTGGCAAGTATTTCGAACAGGGATATTCATACTCGGATATGGCGGTGCTGTTTCGAACCAATACAGATGCACGGTTTTTAGTCGAGCGGTTTATGGAGTATCAAATTCCTTTTCATATGAAAGAAGTCATTCCTAATATTTTTGAGCATTGGATTGCAAAGGATATTTTAACTTATATACGGATTGCTATGGGAAGCCGAAGCAGAGGAGATTTTTTGCAGATTATCAATCATCCAAAGAGATATATCAGTCGGGATTGTTTCGATTGTGCAGAGGTTTCTTTTGATCGGTTAGAGACGTTTTATCAGGAGAAATACTGGATGATAGAGCGGATTCGAAAGTTAGAGGAAGATATTGGATTTTTAAGAGATCTATCGCCTTATGCGGCGATTACTTATATTCGTAAAGGGATTGGTTATGATGAATATATTAGGGAATATGCGGCGGATCGCCATATTAATGTACAGGAATTTTCGCATCTTATTGATGAAATACAGGAAAGTGCGGAAGGTTATATTACGTATGAAGAGTGGTTTGCACATATGGAGGCATATAAGGAAGAGTTGGAAAGGCAAGTTCAAGAGGCAGAATCTTTGCAGGGGAAAGACCGGATTGAAATGGCAACGCTGCATAGTTCGAAAGGGTTAGAGTATGAGATCGTGTTTATTATTGATGCAGCCGAAGGGGTGATTCCTCATCATAAGGCGGTGCTGGAGGATGATCTGGAAGAGGAGAGGCGGATGTTTTATGTGGGAATGACCCGGGCTAAAGAGAGGCTGCATATTTATACGATACGAGAGAGATATCATAAGCCTGTAGCAATGTCTCGGTTTCTTGGAGAGACGGGGATTGAGGTGGAGGAGAGGGAAGAATAAGCTGGGGGAGGATGCTAGGACGCCGTCTTTCTCTTCGGTATCTGTTCTGCAGCTCCGCTCTGCGGAAACAAAGAAGTTCTAAGTGTTCTGAATTTATGTATATCCGCCCGGACGGACCGGGGTGCAATTCGCCCGTACAGCGGGCTAAACACACCCCTTTT
>CAJUEI010000328.1 GCA_910585255.1 uncultured Lachnospiraceae bacterium | reverse complement strand
CGCTTCTAAGCCGCCAAGGCGAAAACGGTGGGTTGGGACTTCCTTGTTTCAGTGGAAGTGCAGACTCCCGCTGAAAAGCTGCGATAGCAGCTATGAGGTTAGGAGTAAGTAGCAAAGCGAATTGCAAATATCCGATTTGACTATTTCTATCCTAGTTTTTTACTTTCTTTATTAAAACGAACAAACTCTATCTAGTTTTATTTTTTTCTATAGAGGATAGTTATTTTTATAACAAAAAATTCCGCTATAAACCAGGAGGATTTTATTATGGCAACTTTAAAACAACTAAAAACATTTATTGCTGTTGCAGAATATAAAAAAATGAGTGAAGCAGCCAAACATCTCTATATCTCTCAGCCTACCGTAAGTCAGGTTATCTCTGATTTAGAATCGGAATATCAGGCACTACTTTTCGAACGTTTCTCAAAAGAATTAAGAATTACACCGGCAGGACTGCTTTTACTAGACAACGCAAAAGAAATTATTGCAATCCATGAACAGTTAGAACAATCTATGAAAAATATTAATTCCCTGCGTCCCCTGCGGATTGGAGCTACTCTTACAATAGGCAATACCCTTATGGGAACCTTAGTCGATCAGCTTACCCAACAGCATCCAGATATCGATGTCACTGTATTTGTGGATAATACTAAAATTATTGAACATCGTATGATACATAATGAATTAGATATTGCTCTGGTCGAAGGCATTATTGTCCGTCAGGAAATTATTACAAAACCGGTATTAGAGGATTATCTATGTCTTATCTGCGGAAGAAACCATCCGTTTGCCTCCAGATCCTCTGTTACAATGGAAGAGCTAAAATATCAGTCTTTTATTATGAGAGAAAAAGGCAGCGGAACCAGAGCTATTTTTGAAAATATTATGCAGACACATCACATTCCTTTTGTTACAAAATGGGAATGTAGCAGCCGCTGTGCTATTGTCGATGCCGTGCGGCACAATTTGGGCTTGGGAGTATTATCCCTGCGATGTATTAAAGAATATGTAGAACATGGGGATATTATTGTCTGCCCTGTAGATGGGGTTTCTATGAAGCGGTATTTTTATCTCTGTTATCACAAAGGGCGTCCTGTTACAACGCAAATGCAAAATTTCACTGATATCATTGCATCTGTTATATAATCGATAACCATATAAATTTACATTTTACAGCTCACGATATAAATTTATATCTGTATTTCATTATTATCATATAAGGGGGATAAAAAAGACATCCCCCCATTCTAAGCTAAACGTTATTCCTCCAAAAACATCGGTGTAGAAAGATACCGCTCTCCTGTATCCGGCAATAACGCAACAATCATCTTTCCCTTATTCTCTGGACGTTTTGCTATCTCCCTTGCTGCATAAACCGCGGCTGCAGAAGAAATACCAACCAGCAGTCCTTCCTTTCTGGCAAGAATTCGTCCCGTCTCAAATGCCTCCTGATCCTCCACAGGAAAAACTTCATTATAGATTTTCGTATTTAAAGTATCCGGCACAAACCCGGCTCCGATTCCCTGTATCTTATGGGCTCCGGCTGTTCCCTTTGACAGTACTGGCGAATTAGCAGGCTCTACCGCAACAATCTGAATATTAGGATTTTGGCTTTTTAAATATTCTCCAACACCAGAAATCGTTCCCCCTGTACCGACTCCCGCCACAAAAATATCTACTTTGCCGTCCGTATCTTCCCATATCTCTGGTCCGGTTGTCCTGTAATGTGCTGCGGGATTTGCCGGATTGGTAAACTGTCCCGGAATAAAACTATTCGGTATCTCTTTAGCAAGCTGCTGTGCTTTCTCAATCGCCCCTGTCATACCCTTAGCCCCTTCTGTAAGCACTAATTTTGCTCCATATGCCTTTAAAAGATTTCGGCGTTCTACACTCATTGTTTCCGGCATGGTAAAAATAACCGAATAACCTTTTGAAGCAGCTACTGCAGCAAGACCGATTCCGGTATTTCCGCTGGTAGGT
>CAJUEI010000327.1 GCA_910585255.1 uncultured Lachnospiraceae bacterium | reverse complement strand
TCAAGGAAGTCCTCCGCTTCTAAGCCGCCAAGGCGAAAGCGGTGGGTTGGGACTTTCTTGATGAGGTTATGAACAAGTAGCGAAGCGGATTGCGAAGATCCAATTTGACTCTATCAAGGAAGTAGCGGAGCGGATTCCGAATTTCCTTTGATGAAATAAGAAAGGACAGAGAGAAAAGAATGTTGGGAATTAAGGAGATAGAGAAGATTATTCCGCACAGACACCCGTTTTTGCTGATCGATAGGATAGAAAGTTTAGAGCCGGGAGAGCGTGCGGTTGGTTATAAGGCAGTTTCTTTTGAGGAGCCTTATTTTCGAGGACATTTCCCAGAAGAACCAGTGATGCCTGGGGTATTAATTGTGGAAGCACTTGCCCAGGTGGGAGCGGTTGCTATTTTAAGTTTGGAGGAGATGAAGGGAAAAACGGCTTATTTTGGCGGTATTGAGAAATGCCGGTTTAAGCAGAAAGTAGTACCTGGTGATCTTCTTCGGCTGGAAGTGGAAATTATTCGGCGAAAGGGACCAGTAGGCGTGGGAAAAGCAGTTGCTTCTGTAAATGGCAAGACGGCAGTTTCGGCAGAGCTTACGTTTGCAGTTGGATAAAGAGAGGGAAGGAAGATGTTTCAGAAAATACTGGTAGCAAACAGAGGGGAGATTGCCGTGCGGGTGATTCGTGCCTGCCGTGAGATGGGAATTCGAACAGTTGCTGTATATTCAAAAGCAGATCAGGAGGCACTTCATACGCAGCTTGCAGATGAAAGCATCTGTATCGGACCGGCACAGGGAGAAGAAAGTTATCTGAATATGGAGCAGATTATTAGTGCCACGATTGCCAGCAAGGCGGAAGCAATTCATCCCGGATTTGGGTTTCTTTCGGAAAATGCGAAGTTTGCCGGGATGTGCCGGCAGTGTCAGATTGCATTTATTGGCCCTTCTGCAGAGGTTATTCATAAAATGGGGAATAAAGCGGAGGCAAGAAAGACCATGAAGGAAGCGTTGGTTCCTGTGATTCCGGGGACAGAGGAAGCGGTTACTCAGGCGGAGCAGGCACAGAAGCTGGCGGAAGAGATCGGATATCCAATTATGATTAAGGCGGCTTTTGGAGGCGGCGGCAAGGGGATGCGGATTTCCAAAAGCAGAGAAGATTTTGCGGCAAATTTTCAGACCGCACAGAGGGAAGCGGAAAAGGGATTTGGGGACGGAACGATGTATTTAGAGCGTTATATTGAACGTCCCCGCCATATTGAGGTGCAGATTTTAGCGGATAAATACGGAAATGTGGTTCATTTAGGAGAGAGGGACTGTTCGCTTCAGATGCATCATCAGAAGGTATTAGAGGAAGCACCTGCCGTTATTTTACCCGATTCGGTTAGAAAAAAGATGGGAGAGACAGCGGTTTTGGCGGCGAAGGCGGTCGGTTATGAAAATGCGGGGACGATAGAGTTTTTGTATGAGGGAAATGGGACGTTTTATTTTATGGAGATGAATACAAGAATTCAAGTGGAACATCCGATTACAGAGATGGTAACAGGAGTGGATTTGGTAAAAGAACAGATTCGGATTGCGGCGGGAGAGCCGCTGTCGTTTACACAGGATATGGTGTGCGGCAAGGGACATGCGATTGAGTGCCGAATCAATGCCAAGATGCCGGGGAAAATTACAAATCTGCATCTGCCGGGCGGCAATGGAATACGGGTGGATACAGCGATTTATCCCGGAGATATAGTCACTCCTTATTATGACTCTATGCTGGTAAAGCTGATTGCCTATGACAGGGACAGAGAGTCGGCGATTCGAAAACTGACCAGTGCTTTGGGTGAGTTAGTAATTGAGGGAGTTCCTACAAATTTAGATTTCCAGTATCAGCTTGTACAGAGTCCGGCATTTATAAAAGGTGAGATGGATACCGAGACACTAGAACAGATGGGAGCAGGGTTATGTTAGGAGACAGGTTTAAAAAGACAACCTATATTGCAATTGGCGGAAAGAGGGAGAAGAA
>CAJUEI010000326.1 GCA_910585255.1 uncultured Lachnospiraceae bacterium | reverse complement strand
GTTTCAAATAGAAACAATCCGTCAGATAAAAGAGCAGAACCTCTATATCTGGGTTAATGCCATTACATTAAGCAACGAAAAAAAGCATATCCTTTTTGGCGGATTAAATGACGATCAAGCTATTTTAGACGATCCTGCTTCTTCATGGGGGAAAATGTTTGAGATGGGCGTAACCATTATTCAGACAGACTGGCCGATGCAGCTACAGGCATATCGAGAGAGGTATTTTAATCTATGATAAAAAAGAGTTGGAACAAGATTCAAGTGATTCTGCTTTCATTTGTGATAGTGTGCTCGCTTCTCTCCTGTACTTCCAGTCAAGAACCTAAATTTCCTTTGTCCGATCCCTATCCGATGCCTATTCCCCCGGCAAACGGACGGGGAGAGGCAATGGAACATTTAGTGCCGGAGTATGCTTCCGACTATGAAGCAGATCCCTATTTAGAGGAGATAGTGACTGCTTTTCGGCGTTGGCAGTGGAGTACGGTTTATGCAGGACTTTCAGAGTTAGAGCAGAACGATCCAGACTATTTGGATATTTACCGCCTTCAGGCAGAGGTCTATTTAATCAATAAAAATTATGAGGCGGCATTGTCGCAGCTTGATCAAATCCTTCGCCGCGAACCAGACGATATCCATGCATTAGCGGTCAGCATTATAGTAAAGCGGATTTTGGGGGACGAGGAGGGCGAAGGGCAGAGGCTGGCTTATTTAGAAGAAATATCTTCGGAAGCTGCCGGGGATATTCGGGAATTTTTAGAGAAAGTTGAGAACGGTCTTTTGATAGACGGCAGTATGCCGCTGCCGGATGAAATCACATTTGAAGCAATTGCCGTATTTGGACAGTCTCCAAAAAGCAATGGACAGCCGTCTTCCGGTCTGCTGGAGCGACTAGAAAAGGCAAAAGAGATGGCATTGAAATACCCAAATGCAGTTTTGATTGTCAGCGGGGGTCCGGTTCGGACGGAATATGCAGAGGCGGATGTTATGCAGAAGTGGCTGATAGAAAATGGAATTGAAAAAGAGCGGATTTTATTAGATGCTGATGCAAGAGATACTGTAGGAAATGCCATTGGGATAGTAGCTTTGTTAGAAGAACAGGATATCCATCAGGTGTTGGCAGTAGCAACCAATCTGCATCTGCCCCGGGCGATGACAACATTGTCTTTATATGGGGATTGTATTGGCTATAAGATGGAGTTATATGGTGTAGGAAATGGAGAAACTCCGGTAGAAAATTTGGGAGAAAGGCTTTATACCTATGTGTGTGCAGCACGGGCAGCCGGATTATTTAGCCGGAGTGATTTTGAAAAATATAAGGTTGAAGCAGCAAAAACCGTACAGTAGGAGGATAGAGCAATGTTGGTAATGCGTGAATTGACATTTACTTCTATTTTGATACGTATGTTAGTGGCGATTGTGTTGGGGGGAGCGATTGGAACGGAGCGGCGTTTAAAAAACCGTCCGGCTGGTCTGCGTACTTATGTTTTGGTCTGTATTGGTGCTTGTGCTGTAATGATTACCAATCAATATGCCTGTCAGGTGTTTGGAAGCGGGGATCCCGTTCGTATGGGAGCACAGGTAGTAAGTGGAGTGGGATTTTTGGGAGCAGGAACCATTATGGTCACTTCACATAATCAAATTAGAGGGCTGACAACGGCTGCCGGGTTATGGGCTACTGCCTGTATGGGGCTGGCTGTAGGGATTGGTTTGTATGAAGTGGCACTGGTAGGGGGAATTTCGATTCTTGCGGTATTTGCTCTGATGAATGAGTGGAGTGATTATATGCGGAAAAATGCACGTACCAGTGATGTCTATATTGAATTGGATAAGAAGGTGTCGCTTGGTGATTTTCTGCGGAATGTGCGGGAATTGGATATTGAATTAAGCGATGTGCAGATGGAGCGGGAAGGGGCTTTTACTGGGGATGTGGTGTCTTTTATTGTTACGGTTCATGGGAAGAAACATTGCGGGCATGATGTGCTGATACGGATGATTCGAAAAATAGAAGGAGTAACGTATTTGGAGGAGCTTTGATTGGGGCTCCTTCTTTTTATGAAATGAGTGGGGGAGGGTAT
>CAJUEI010000325.1 GCA_910585255.1 uncultured Lachnospiraceae bacterium | reverse complement strand
GCTTTCGCCTTGGCGGCTTAGAAGCGGGGGACTTCCTTGATGAGGTTAAATAAAGAAAATATAGCCATTTGTTATAAAATATAGTTATCCGTTATAAAAAACAGTTATATAGAATTATTATAAAATATAAAAGGACAGTTCTATTTTAATATAAAACAGAAAGAATTTCAAATAAAAGAAAAAGAAGAGAAGAAAAACTAAAAAATTTCTACAAAAAATAAAAGAAAATAGAAAGGAAAAATAGAAAAAAGAAAGGAATGTTCCAATAAAAAAGAAATTTGAAATGGAAAAAAAAGATCAAATAGAAAAAAGAAAGTCTTTAAGAAAGAAAAAACAAATTCAGTTAAAATTAGGAGAACTTCAAATACAAAATAAAAAGTTGCAGGCAGAACAGGAAAAATATGCGAACCAATTTTTAATGGCAGTAAAACATCTCTCTTCCGAACAGCAAGAGAGGGCAAAACTGACCAAACGATTGGAACAGCAGGAAGAATATACAAAAAAAATTCTGCAGATTTTAACCACAATAGAAAAAGAATTTACAGAACGAATAGAACTATTGGAATATAAGAATCAGTTACGCAGTACAAATTTTATCTATGAGTGGAAGACAGAGGAATTGCCCGATTGGTTTTTTTATCCGCAGATTCGAAGCAAAGAAGAAACCATTCAGGATATTGTAGAAAACAGAAAGTCTCTTGCACGGTTTGGAGACGGAGAGTTTGCAATTATGTTTGGAAAGGAAAGGGCTGCCTTTCAGTGTGGCGGAGAAAAATTAAGGCAGCGGCTATTGGAAGTGCTCCAGGAAAAACAAGATTCTCTGCTGATTGGAATCGCAAATCATTATGGCAGTTTAAAAAAGTTTACAGAAAAGGCAGCAGATGATATACGTGCTTATATGACAGAAGAAGTACGAAAAGAACATTTATCCGTTTTAGATTCAAACCGAGTATACGAGGATGCCTATATTACAAGACCCTATGCTTTATACCAAGATAATCAGACCGATGATCCAAAAGAGCGGTTTACAGCTCTACAGACGATATGGAGAGATCGGGAAGTTATCTTTGTAGAAGGAGAAAAGACTAGAATGGGAGCAGGCAATTCCCTGTTTGACTGTGCAAAATCTAGGCAGAGGGTACTTTGTCCGGCAGAACATGCATTTTCACGTTATGAGGAAGTACTGGCGTATCTGCTGACACTTTCCAAGGAAAAACTATATCTATTGGCACTTGGACCGATGGCTACTGTACTGGCTGCTGATTTGGCAAAGAGGGGATTTCAGGCGATTGATATAGGACATCTGGATTTAGAGTATGAATGGTATCAAATCGGAGCAGGAGGACCGGCAAATGTTCCTTATAAATATAATAATGAATTTCCAGGAGGAAGAGAGACATTAGATTTCTCGGATATGCAGTATGAACAGGAGATTTTACAGCGATTTTTATAACTGCTGTGAAAATAAATTTAAGATAGGATACAGAAGTATTCAGAAAGAAGGAGAATAAATATGGAAGATTTAAGAGAACAACAAGTAGAAGCATTGCAAGTATTAAAGGAGTATAACCAAAAGCTTACCAAGTCTGTTCTGTTGGTAGTGGAAGAACTTCGAGGAAAGCGTCAGAAGGATACAGATGAGTTTTTAAAGAAGATTATTGAAGGAATTAATTGGGAAATTCAGATTTATAATGGAACAAAGGAATTGATTAATGCAGATATGGTGCGGGTGGATAAAGAAGAGATGAATCGGCATGTTATGGCATTTGGTGAGGCAGTAGAGGCAAAAGATGATGCCAAAATAGCAGATTCTTTTGAAGCAGATATTTTGCCGCTTTTGACAAAATTGGGAGATGCGGCAGAAGAGGTATTAGGGAAAGAACAGACAACTGAATAAGGAGGAAAGGATCTGCTGCATGGAGTGGGAAAAGAAAGGGCTTTATGCAGCAGATTTTTTTGCGGAGTGGGGGACGCAGGTATGGGGAAACGATTTCTTCTGACTGTTCCGCTCTCCGAAAAGCAGAAAGTCTAATGCTTCTGGATGGAAGCTTATCCAGCCGGGCGGATCGGGGTGCAATTCGCCCGTACAGCGGGCTAAACACACTCCCTTTTTTGCCATTTGGAAATGGCAAAAAATCCTAGTCGATCGACAGAAGCATAAGACTTTCTA
>CAJUEI010000324.1 GCA_910585255.1 uncultured Lachnospiraceae bacterium | reverse complement strand
AAACGGGTGATGAGATAGATCGGACGGTATTGGAGAGTGTAGACAGCTATTGGCTGATATGATGGAAGTGAAAAAAGCCAATGTAATTGTCTGCGGAAATTCTAGTTTAAATATTATGTATGATACGGTAGTGCGTTCTATGGTAATGGGAGTGAATGGTTCAACACCGTGGTGCAAATTAGATAAAGTAAAGTTTTTATGTCCGGTTCCCGGATATGATCGGCATTTTAAAATTACAGAGTTGTTTGGAATAGAGATGATTTCGATTCCTCTTAAAGAAGACGGTCCAGATATGGATTTGGTAGAACAGTATGTCAGTCAGGATGATGCAGTGAAAGGAATTTGGTGTGTGCCGAAATATTCAAATCCGACTGGAATTACTTATTCGGATGAAGTGGTAAGACGCTTTGCAAATTTAAAGCCGAAAGCAGAGGATTTTCGAATTTTTTGGGATAATGCTTATTGTATTCACCATATTTTTGAAGATACACAGGATAAAATTTTAAATATTTTAGAGGAATGTGAGAAGGCAGGAAATCCCAATATGGTTTATGTTTTTGCTTCTACTTCAAAGGTAAGCTTTCCGGGTTCTGGTGTATCGGCGATTGCAACATCACTTGAAAATATGGAATATATTAAGAAATTTATGACAACACAGATTATCGGGCATGATAAAATTAATCAGCTTCGCCATGTAAGATTCTTTAAAAATATAGATGGATTAAATGCCCATATGAGAAAACATGCCGATTTGCTTCGACCGAAATTTGAAGCAGTGCTTACTATTTTGGAATCCGAACTGACAGGGCTTGGAATTGGAAGCTGGACAAAGCCGAGGGGAGGATATTTTATCTCTTTTGATGCAATGCCAGGGTGTGCAAAGGCGATTGTGGCAAAGTGCAAAGAATTGGGATTGGTTTTAACCGGTGCAGGAGCAACCTATCCATATGGAAAAGATCCGCAGGATTCTAATATTCGGATTGCTCCTTCTTTTCCTACACCGGAAGAGATGGTAGAAGCGACAAAAATGTTTGTTCTCTGTGTAAAGCTGGCTTCTGTAGAAAAATTGCTGGCAGAATAATGGTGAAAGAAATTTTAGAATGAAACGATAAGCTGCATTTTAAATTTTTCTTCTCCATATACGGCATGTGGGATGTCTTTTGGCATAATCAGGGTTTCTCCTTCTTGCAGAGAAAAGGTTTGATCGCCTACTGTAAAGCGGCCTGTGCCTTCTAAAACCGTTACCATAGCATCTCCTCCTGCTGCATGTGTAGAGATTTCTTCGCCTTTGTCAAAGGAAAAGAGGGTAACGCTGACTTTTTCATTTTGTACCAAAGTTTTACTAACTACCTGACCAGATTGATAGGCGATTTGTTCTTTTAGCTGTAATTTGGTTTGTTTTTCAATATTTTTATACATGTTCGATTTCCTTTCTAAGTTGTTGTACTTCTTTTAGAATGTTTAAAAAGACAGCTTCTTCTCTGTCGCTGCGGATAAAAGAAAGTGCTTTATAAAAAAACGGGACTGCTCGTTCGAATTTTAGGTTCTGTAGATTTTGTAAGTTTAAGTTTGGGTTGGAGCAGTTTTGTAAATGGTATAAATATAAATAAGAAGCAAGGCTGTGGAGTTCGGATAGGATCTGGAGTTTTATATTGCGGATGGGTTCTTCTGCTTGGAAGATTTTTTGCATATCGTAGTCGGAAGTGTTGCCGCACGGGGAAGTGCATTGTGCACAGTTTGGTGCAATGGTGTTTTTTTCGGTGTAGATTTCCTGAATGATGTTTTCTGGTGAAAGGGTTTGAATGGAAGGGCTGTTGGTGAAATGGGATTCTGAAAGCGGGATGGAGAGTGCTTTTATAATTAAAAAATCGGTGTTGGGTGTTTTGAGATTGGTTTCACAGGCACCGATTAATCCGATTAGTGCACTGATTATTTTGTATTCTTGCAAAGTTAGACCTCCTTATTTTTGTGAAATTGGTTAAAAAGTATACGGGTTAAATGTCAGGATTATTTTGGGAAAGGGGAGATAAGAGGATTATATCATAGAGGATGATTTGTTTCAAGGTTGGGATTTGGGGGGACGCCAGAGTGTATTAGGGACACGCTGTTCCGCTCTTCGGAAAGTAGAAGCTCTAAGACTTCTGAATATAGGTGTATCCGACCGGACGGACCGGGGTGCA
>CAJUEI010000323.1 GCA_910585255.1 uncultured Lachnospiraceae bacterium | reverse complement strand
GGACCGGGGTGCAATTCGCCCGTACAGCGGGCTAAACACACCCCTTTTTTGCCATTCGAGAATGGCAAAAATCCTACGAAATCGACAGAAGTCTAAGAACTTCTAGCTTTCCTCCGAAGTCACAGCGGACTCCTAATGCACTCTGGCTGTATTGTCCCACAATCTACGTTTCTTCTCTCTGCTCCATTCTGTCTCAGTATTAAAGAACAAAGAATGATATGACTACAATCTACTCTTCTTCTCTCTGTTCCATTCTGTCTCAGTATTAAAGAACAAAGAATGATCTAACCACAATCTATGCTTCTTCCCTCTGCTCCATTCTGTCTCTATCTTTTTTCTAAATTTTCCTAATACATCAATCTATACTCAAACACTACGATTTTGTAAATTTAAAATTTAAAAACAAAAATCCTCTCTGGAGCAATGAATCAACTCGAAACTTGCTGGCAGGAAAAAACAGCTAGAGTGGAGAAGCGATTCCTTTCCGCTATGACTTCGGAGAAAAGTTAGAACGTCTTATGCTTCTGTCGATCCCTAGAATTTTTGTCATCGTCAGATGACAAAAAAGGGGTGTGTTTAGCCCGCTGTACGGGCGAATTGCACCCCGGTTCGTCCGGTAGGATGTGTGTAAATCCAGAAGCATTAGACGTTCTTACTTTTCGGAGAGCGGAACAGCGGGAAGGAATCGCTTCTCCACTTTAGCGTCCTCCCTCCCCAATCCCCCACTTTTCCCAAAAAATTTTACACTATAAAAAAGAACCAGAAACACCGTTCTGGTTCCTCCCCACCCATTATCTGTTTAAAATCTCCTGTACCTTTTTACATCTTGCTTCTAACGAATAAGTCTTAAATGACAGCTTATTGACACGTATAATATCTTGATTATCTGCCAACTCGGCAAGTTTTATCTTTTTACAAACATCACTGGTTGCAATATCTTCAATATACTCAAAATATGTAAAATCACTCTTTCTGGTAAGCTGTTCTACACATTCAATTACTTCCCTTGAAAATCCGGCATCCTGCAAATCATGAATGGAACAATCTGTATCTTCTAATACATCATGAAGTACCGCTACTATCTTCTCAAACTCTGTCTCCATCTTATCTGCTACTCTCATAGCATGATTAATATACGGTTCCCCTTTCTCATCTGTACGTCCATTAAACACTCTGCTTGCAAATTTAATCGCATTATCTAACATGATTACATCTCCTTTCTAAATTTTTTGCTATTCAAAACAGCAAACTTCTTATCATATTGTACCTCTTTTTTTATTTTTTTTCAATAATTTTATTAACTTTCACTATATTTTTCTAATAATAGAGATTTCATCCTGTTAAATTTGTAATTCCTCTGCGATATATTTCTTATTTTTTCTACTATCATACCAATTCTTTCCCAAGAATGGTTCCTCCCCCCATAATATAATCCCCTTGATAGAGCACAACCGCCTGTCCCGGTGTAATTGCCCGCTGGGGCTCATAAAATTTACATTCTATTTGATCGGCTCCTACCCTTCTTACCTTACAGCGTGCCCCTCTATGGCTATAACGAATTTTCGCAACTGCCTCTGCTTCTCCTGTTAGATCTGGCACAGCCATAAAATTTAACCGATCGGCATATAGAGTATCCCCAAATACTTCCTCTCCTGTCCCGATTACTACTTCATTCGTTTGCGGGCGAATCTCTATAACAAAGGCAGGTCTTCCAAGAGAAAGATTCAGTCCCTTTCTCTGCCCAATGGTATAATGAATAATCCCCTTATGTTTACCCAATATGGTACCATCTGACAAAACAAAGTTTCCCGGCAAGTTTTCTGTTGTCATATTTGCCTTTATAAAGGCGGCGTAATCGTGATCTGGTATAAAGCAAATCTCCTGACTATCCTTTTTCTTTGCCACTAAAAGCCCTATCTCCTCTGCCATTGCACGAATTTCTTCTTTGGTATAAGCCCCTACTGGCATCAAAGTATGGGACAACTGTTCCTGTGTCAGATTATAGAGTGCATAGGTCTGATCTTTTTGATCGGTTACAGATTTCTTTATTGCAAATCTGCCGTTTGGCAGCAGCTCTGTCTGTGCATAATGCCCCGTAGCAATATAATCTGCTCCTAAAGAAAGGCTTCGCCTCAGCAAAGCCTCCCATTTTACATAGCGGTTACAGGCAATACAAGGATTGGGT
>CAJUEI010000322.1 GCA_910585255.1 uncultured Lachnospiraceae bacterium | reverse complement strand
GTTTGTATGGAAGAAAATGGAAGTGAAGTACAGGCAGGAAAGAAACTTCTGACTGTTGTATAAAAGAAATGAGGTGAAGAGATGAAAAAAAGTATGCCGGAAGGGTTTTTATGGGGCGGTGCAACAGCGGCAAATCAGTATGAAGGCGGCTGGAATGAAGGAGGAAGAGGTCCTTCCATTGCAGATATTTTAACGGGCGGAAGTGTAAATAAAGAACGCCGATTAACGGTGCCGGCACCTTTGGATACAGAATTTTATCCCAATCATGAGGCAACCGATTTTTATCACCATTGGAAAGAAGATATTGCACTTTTTGCAGAGATGGGATTTCGGGTATATCGAATGTCAGTATCATGGTCAAGAGTATTTCCAAAGGGAGACGAGGAAACCCCAAATGAAGAGGGACTGCGGTTTTACGATCAGGTAATTGACGAATTATTAAAGTATGGAATCGAGCCTTTGATTACGATTTCTCACTATGAAAATCCGCTGCATTTATCGCTGGAATATGGCGGTTGGAAAAACCGGAAATTAATTGAGTTTTATCTGCGGTTTGCAGAAGTATTATTTTTGCGGTACAAAGGGAAAGTAAAGTATTGGCTGACTTTTAATGAAATTAATATGCTGACAGTACCGTTTGGAGCAGTATTCTGTGCAGGAATGTTAGAGAAAGAGGATGAATGTGAGCAGTCCCGCTATCAGGCAATGCACCATCAGCTTGTGGCAAGTGCTATGGCGGTACAGATGGCACATAAGATTGATCCAGATAACAAGATTGGCTGTATGCTTGCTTATCACAATGGATATCCTTATACCTGTCATCCAAAAGACGTGCTGTATGCCCAGCAGTTTGGACAGATTCATAATTCGATAGCCGGAGATGTACATGTCAGAGGAAGTTATCCGGGATTTGCACGCAGATATTTTCTGGAGAATGGAATTGAAATTTTAGAGCAGAAAGAAGATGCCGAGATTCTGATGCAGGGGACGGTAGATTTTGTTTCGATTAGTTATTATTCCAGCATGTGCGTAAGTGTTACAGCAGAAGGGGCAAAGACGGCAGGAAACGGCGTCAGCAATCTAAAAAATCCGCATCTGGAGGCTTCGGAGTGGGGATGGCAGATTGATGCGGAAGGGCTTCGGTATGTGCTGAATCAGATTTATGACCGCTATCAAAAGCCGATTATGATTGTAGAAAATGGACTTGGTGCAGTGGATAAAGTAGAGGAAGATGGAAAGATTCACGATACCTACCGGATTGAGTATATGAGACGGCATATTGAACAGATGAAAGAAGCTGTTTTGGACGGAGTGGATTTGATTGGATATACTTGCTGGGGTTGTACAGATTTAGTAAGTGCTTCTACCGGTGAGGTAAAAAAGCGGTATGGATTGATCTATGTCAATAAACAGGATGACGGAAGCGGGGATTTCGGACGGAAGCGGAAGGACTCTTTTTATTGGTATCAGAAGGTAATTCAGACGAATGGGGAAGAATTATAGAGTTATAGGGAGTTTGATTGGGGCATATCTGAAGGGATCGGATATGCCTCTTTGTTTTAAAGAGAAGAGATCGGATATTTTTTATAAAAATTGTAAAAGAATGGGGGATAAAATAGGGAAAAATAGAAAATACTGGCGATAAAATAAAATTTAGACTTGAAAAGAAAGAAATACATGTTATAATACCAATTGTACCATTTAAAAATTAGATGAGTTATATATAATAAACACAGACGGATAGAAAGAGATGAAACATGCATTAATTATTACAACAATTAGTGGATTTGTGCCACAATTCGAACAAGAACATTTAAAAATTTTGCAAAATATGGGGTATCAGATTCATTATGCAAGTAATTTTAATAATCCACATTATGGATCGGATAATCATCGCCTGGAGGGAACCGGAATGATTTGTCATCAGGTAAATTTTGTTCGGTCTCCGTTTTTAGTTTTTCAAAACCTGCAGGCATATCGGCAGTTAAAAAAACTGTTTCAAGCAATTCAGTTTGATTTGGTACATTGTCATACTCCAATGGGAGGCGTGCTTGGAAGGCTGGCAGCTAGAAGTATGCCGCAGATAAAAGTACTTTATACCGCCCATGGATTTCATTTTTTTCGGGGAGCACCGTTTTGGAATTGGCTTTGTATTACCCGGTGGAGCGGTGGTTGGCTCATATAAC
>CAJUEI010000321.1 GCA_910585255.1 uncultured Lachnospiraceae bacterium | reverse complement strand
AAAGGGGTGTGTTTAGCCCGCTGTACGGGCGAATTGCACCCCGATCCGTCCGGTTAGATACACCCAACACCAGAAGTCTTAGAGCCTCTTACTTTCCGAAGAGCGGAACCGTGTACCCCTAATGCACTCTGGCGTCCCCTCCGAAATCCTCTTTCCCCCTCTTAAATCCTCCCATACCGCTTTGCAATACCCAAAATCTCTTCCTGCAATTCCTTTGACAAATCCTCTTCCGTCAAACGCCACCTCCAGTTCGTCCCCACTGTAGAAGGCGTATTAATCCGACATGTATTATCATACCCAAGATAATCCTGCATTGGAATAATACAAGTCTTTGCATTACTTCGCATCACCAAAGCAATAAACGCCTTATACAACAACTCCTTCGGCGTATAAAGATCACAAAGATACTCCCTTGCCATCTGCTGCTCTGCCTTTGAAATCGACTCAAACCACCCGCAGATTGTCTCATTATCATGAGTCCCTGTATAAGCCACACTATTTTCCATATAATTATGAGGCAGATAGTCATTTGCCGATCCAGAATCCCTAGAATCAAAAGCAAACTCCAACACCTTCATTCCCGGAAATCCACTGTCTGCAACCAACTGCCGCACCGAATCCGTAACATACCCCAAATCCTCTGCGATTACCTCATGCCATCCAAGCCGCTGCTCTACACAGCGAAACAGCTCAATCCCAGGACCTTTTTCCCAATGCCCAATCTTCGCCGATTCCGCACCATAAGGAATCGAATAATACTCATCAAATCCCCGAAAATGATCAATCCGCACAACATCATACAGCCGAAAACAATAAGCCAGTCTTGAAACCCACCATTCATATCCAGTCTGCTTATGATACTCCCAGCGATACAAAGGATTCCCCCAAAGCTGCCCGTCTGCCGAAAACCCATCCGGCGGACATCCTGCTACCGCACAAGGTACATTCTGTTCATCTAACTGGAACAATTCTGGATGTGCCCAAGTATCCGCACTGTCCATTGCCACATAGATAGGAATATCCCCAATCAAGGCAATCCCCTTCTGATTGGCATACGCCTTTAACCGCCTCCACTGTTCAAAAAACTTAAACTGCATATACTGCTGAAATTCTATCTCAAAATATAACTCCCTGCGATAATAATCCATCGCAAATCCCCAACGCAGCCGAATATCCTCTGCCCACTGCGTCCATGCTACGCCCTCAAACCGATCCTTAACCGCCATAAACAACGCATAGTCCGAAAGCCACCACTTATTTTCCTCTACAAACCGCAGATAATCCGCATTTTCACTAACCTTGCTGCGTTCATACGCCTTTCGAAGCAAAGGATACCGATTTTGATAGAGTTTCTCATAATCAATATCTTCTAACTGACTTCCAAAATCCGCCTCTTCACACTCCTCCTCTGTCAAAACCCCTTCCTCTATCAGTGCCTCCAAACTAATAAAATAAGGATTTCCTGCAAAAGTAGAAAATGACTGATAAGGAGAATCTCCATAACTGGTAGGTCCAAGCGGCAAAATCTGCCAATAAGTCTGTCCGGCTTCTTTCAGCCAGTCTATAAAATCATATGCACTCTTTGAAAAACAGCCAATCCCATAGCGGGAAGGCAAACTGGTAATGGGAAGTAAAATACCTGCTGAACGTTTCATCTATCTTTCTCCTTTCATCTTTTGCATGATTTCTTCCTCTGTCTCTATCAAAACTCCAAAATGATCCGATACCTTTGGTTCTCTTTCTCCATTAAACAGCACCTTAGAATACGAAATCGGCATCTCTTTATTACACCAAATCACATCCATTCTCATTCCCTCCGGTCTGTCCTGCTCCTGAGAAAATTCTCTCCATCCATCAATACAGCCCTCTACTGTAATCCCGCTGTCCTTTTGCCCTGCCAGATTATAAGTATCCAGCCATCCATCCCCACTGATACAATCATAACCCTGTCCACGAAATTCTGCCGGACTGTTAAAGTCCCCCATCAGCCAGATCACAGATTCCTCCCCTTTCTGCTGCAGCCGAGTATTCAGCCGTTTCCACTGTGCCAAAAAAGGTTCTTCTTCATCTTCCCACCAGCCCATATGAACCGTATAGAACCAGTGATCACTCTTCTCTGTCCGCACGCCTAATACCCGGCGTGTTTTCCAATTTTTATAGTCCTGACAACCACTGATAAAAAAAGATTCCATCTCGGTTAGTTTTTGATTAATAGCCAATACGGCGATTCCCTCATCATAGA
>CAJUEI010000320.1 GCA_910585255.1 uncultured Lachnospiraceae bacterium | reverse complement strand
GATCTAGCGGAGCGGATTCCGAATTTCCTTTGACTTATTTTTAGTATAGCAGTGTGAAATAGAAAAATCAATCCTAATCAAAAACGGGTTAAGTAATCGGTTATTATTTTTTGGAAAATCTCTTGACATTGTAATAAAAAGGTGATACTTTAAATATATGAAAACCGGTTACTTAACTAATTACTTAACCGATTATGTAACTGGTTATTAAAGTGCGGATAGATGAGTATTGATATAGATGGAACTAGAGATACGGGCGTTATAAAATATGATATTTGCATTAAGGGTGGGATTCACCCTGAAGAAAGGAGAGCATTATGAAAATACAGTATTTGGGTACTGCAGCAGCGGAAGGACTGCCGGCTCTGTTCTGTGATTGTGAAACCTGCAGAAAGGCAAGAGAGATTGGGGGAAAGGAGATGCGTACTAGAACGCAGTTAGTGGTGAATGGAAAGCTCCTTCTTGATTTTCCGCCAGATACATATACACATGCCCTTAATTATTCTTTGAAGTTGGGACAGATTCAGCATCTGTTGATTACACATTCTCATATGGATCATTTTTTTCCTGTTGAACTGATCCATAGGCATGAACACTTTGGGCATAACGCAAAGGGGATGCTGCATGTATACGGTAATGCAGCGGTGGAAAAGGCATTTTATGATGCTGTATTGATTGATCGGTTTAAGGTGCATCCTTTGGATGATGCAGTTAGGTTTATCAGGCTGGAGCCGTTTGCTGATTTTATGGCGGATGGTTACCATATTATCCCGGTTCCTGCAGATCACGATAAAAGGGAAACCTGCCTGATCTATATTATTGAGAAGGACGGGAAATGTTTCTTATATGGTCATGATACGGGTATGAATTTGAGTGGTGAGGCATGGGAGTGTATCTTCAGCCATAAGTATGATTTGATATCCATGGATGCTACTATGGGCAGGATGAAGACGGATGGTTATCATATGGGGTTGTCGGATGATATTGCATTTGCAGAGATTTTGGAAGAGAAAGGGTGTATTCGGTCGGAGACGGTTAAGGTGATCAGTCATTTTTCCCATAATGGCGGTATGACGCATGGAGAATTGGAGAAGTTTGCCAGCGAGCATGGGTTGGTTGCAGCGTATGATGGTATGAAAGTGCAGGTTTGAGGTTGGAAATTGTTATTCTCAGCAAAGTATAAAAATAATGAAGGAGGAAAATGGTGTGGAAGAAAAGTATGTAAAAGCGGCACAGGAGATCCTGGTCTGTATGGGAGGGAAAGATAATATTGCCAGTGCCGCTCACTGTGCAACAAGGCTTAGGCTTGTTCTTAAGGACGAATCTCTGATCGATAAGGATGCTTTGGAAAATATTGAGCTTGTGAAAGGGAATTTTAACAATGGCGGACAGTTTCAGATTATTCTTGGAACGGGCATTGTGAACAATGTCTATGCCGAGTTTATCAAAATGGCTAATATCACAGAAATGACGAAAGAGGAATTAAAAAAACAGGCGGCAAAAAAAATGAATCCAGTGCAGAAACTTTTGAAGACTCTTGCGGACGTATTTGTACCAATTCTGCCTGCACTGGTTGCATCTGGTCTTTTGATGGGTATCAATAATATTCTGACGGCACAGGGGATGTTTGTTGAAGGCAAGTCGCTTGTGGAAGCGTTTCCGAAAATTAAAGATTTTGCAGAAATGGTGAACCTGTTTTCTAATGCCGGTTTTACTTTTTTGCCGGTGCTGATTGGATTTTCCGCTGCTAAAATTTTTGGTGGGACGCCGATTCTTGGGGCGGTTATCGGAGCGATCATGATTCATCCAGATTTAATGAATGGGTATGGCTATGGGCAGGCACTGCTTGACGGAACGGTTCCATATTGGAATATTTTTGGGCTGTCTGTTGCGAAAGTGGGATATCAGGGGACTGTCCTTCCGGTTATCGCATCTGCCTTTTGTTTGTCGTTTGTAGAGAAAAAGCTGCGAAAGATTGTCCCTGCGATGCTTGACAATATTATTACACCACTGTTGTCTGTTCTGATTGCTGGGGCAATGACATTCCTGTTTATCGGTCCGATTATGAGGGGTGTTGGCGATGCTATGACAAATGCGGTTATGTGGTTATTCTTTGACCTTGGTTCTGTCGGAGGGTTGATTTATGGAGTTACCTATCCGTTACTGGTTATTACAGGTATGCATCACAGCCTGGTAACAGCTGAAACACAGATTCTTGCAAATATTGGAACATTGGGCGGTTCTCCTACATTTGCGGTTGTGGCGG
>CAJUEI010000319.1 GCA_910585255.1 uncultured Lachnospiraceae bacterium | reverse complement strand
TCCATTTTTGCTGTATCCCAAATAAATACCTTTTGTTCTTCTTTATAACAAGCACCAGGAAATCTGCTTTCTAAAAATATCCGGCAGGTTCTTGTTATTCCAGAAACCGTAAATTCTGTTTCTTTCCGCTCTTCATTATAAATCAATCGCTCGCTCTCCTTTTTGCTTACTTCTGCAGCCGGATCACGCAAAACAATAGAAACCTCTAAACGTTCTCCTAATTTTACCTTTTGTGGTGCAACTGCTTCAAAAAAAGGACGATATACCGTAAGCGGCAGCGGATATTTTTCTGTCGGTATCAAAAAGTGATAGCCTGTTTCCGGCAAAGCTACAGTCGGATAAGGATAAAGCCGATCTTTTGGGGTCCCAGGTGCCGGAGCCGATACCATAACAGTATCAACATCCTGTTCTGTAATAAATTCTTCTTGTACTTCTTTTTGATCCCAATCTTCTCCCTTCCCCTTTTCTTTCTTCCCATCTCCTTTCTTGTAATTTTTTTTATCCTGATTTTTTTCTTTCCAATCTTTTTTATCCCAAATCTCTAAATCTTCCACTCCGGTTGTAAAATACGGCTCTTCTAATAAATATTCCCGATGGGTATGTCTTCGAAACAGATTGGTAACAAGTGCTACCTTTGCTGCTTTTCCCTTTTTATCTGCTGCTACCTGATATAGTCTTACCTTAGAAGCGTCATCTAATACAATTGCATGCCGTTCATCTTCTACCATAGTTTGAAATGTGACCTCTGATAATTCCAAATTTTCCACATGCCTTGCATATAACCCATAAGCTGGAAGGATTCCCCAATTACTTGGTTCTGGATAGACGGAAGGCAGTTCCGGCACATTATAGGGATCGGCTTTCCACTTCTGCTCTTCCCAATCCCAATCTGCCCGAGGCAGCAGCCCCTCCTCTTTTAGAAAAAATGAATTTACCAGCCATGGCAGCATTTGGACAGATGCTTCTGTCTGATACTGTGTATATTCCCAGTTCGTATTTAACTGCCGCTGCTCCACCGCATGTTCCATCTTCATTCCGCCCCGATAAGTAACCGAGATATCCCTTAAAACAACATCGGAAATTTTACTGTCCGTCAGCCCCATAATCAAAATCGGATATCTCGGATCAGCATTAGTAATCGTAATATGACTGATTTCAATATTAGAGATATGTGCCATATGAGAAGAACCACAAGCATTTCCATAACTAGAAGGATTTACCGGATTCAACCGCACCGGATTTTCCGAATTGACAATACAAAAACTGCTGTGTCCATCTGCCGAAACTCTTCGATCCTTTCGATAGGACGGAGTATACCGTTTCGGAGGATAACTCTGATAATCTTCTCTGTCCGGCAGCACCCAATTTCGATTATCTAACCTCACATTTCCCTCCTCTGCCGTAAAAAGAGGTTTTTGACTATTCCCGGTTACAGGAAAACGTCCTCTGTCCCCGGCTCTTATAAAAATAGGAGAACTGCTCACCTGATCCATCTGACAATCCGTAAAAAGAATATCCCTTAAATCCGATCCATCCACTGCCTCTAACGCAAATCCCCGAGAACGTTCAAATCTCACTCTGCGAATCGTAATCCGTTCATATCCGCAAGTCGACTCTGTCCCCAACTTAACCCGCCCAGTCGGACCGCACCGATCCGTTGCCACCAATTTGTTCTTACTATACAACCCAGCATATACACTTCCTGCATCATATCCGCTGACCACACAATCTTCAATCTTTACATTTTTCGTAGGCATAAAAATTCCGGCTCCATAAGAAGCCTTTAACACCAACGCATCATCCGTCAAAGAATTCAGCACCGAATGAACAACCGTAACATCCTCACAACAATCAATATCCAATGCATCCCGTGTCGTATCCACCAAAATTCCGTCCACCAGCAGATTACGGACTCCCTCGGCAATAACGGCAAAATGTCCGCCAATTACAAGAGAAAATCCCCACAATACCACATTTTTACACCGCACAAGTGCAATTGCCTTATTTCCAAACCACTCTCCTGTATGCCCCCTCTGATCCCGAAACACCGGTTCAAACGGATCACCGCCCTGCAGCACATAATGCCGCTTCCCGGTTTCCTCATCTATAAAACTGCCGTCAATCAACCCCTCCCCATAGATCATAATATCTTCCATATCCACTGCATAGATCAAACTATTTGCAAAATACGTATGTCCATGATCCTGAATTCCTCCATAGAGATTGACCTCCGGCTCCATATAATTGCCGCCTTCTCCTCTCTGCTTCTCATAAG
>CAJUEI010000318.1 GCA_910585255.1 uncultured Lachnospiraceae bacterium | reverse complement strand
CCTCTGGTGTTGTAATCTGCTGCAGCTCTTTCTCTCTCTTTTCCTCGTCCATCTGCTCCAGTGCCGGAAATAATTTTTCTATCGTATAGACTAAATAAGAGGGACGAATTGCTTCACCCGCCTGAGTATTTCTGCTGTAGCTTAAATACAGCCGTTCAGAAGGCTTCGTCAGATTCAGATACAAATAGAACTTCTGAATATAGGCATTTTCTTTTTGCGTAGGAGAAAGCGTAATCTTCTCTTCTTTTAAAAACTGCCGCTCCATCTGTGAGAACATCCCCCCTTTTCCACTGTTCTTAGGAATAATCCCGTCATTTAATCCCAAAAAGAACAAAACCCGAATTTCATTCAGGCGAGTCCGCTCCATATCTCCAATTAAAATCTGATCGATCGAAGGAGGAATCAATCCCACTTTTAATTCTTCAAATCCCGCATCCAAAATCCCGTTTAACTCCTGTGCCGAAATCTGTTCCTCTCCCAGCAGTCCCACCACTTTATCAAATAATTCCATTACTAACGGATAGACCTGCTTATATTCTTTTTCCTTTGCCAAATGCCCCTGCTCCCGAAATGTACTCTCATATGCTTCCATTTTCTCCTGCAGACCGATTTCCTTTAAAAACCCATATAATGCTTCTATCTTTTCCTTTACGGTTCCTTTTTTCCGCTTCCAGACAGAAGAAAGGGTCTGAATCGGCAGCAGCACTGCCTCCCGAAGCTGATTCATCCGCTCTAACTCAAGCGGCTCGTCCTTTTTCATACTGCGTACCCAAAGTTTTTCCCACTGTCTCTGTCCCCGAATCCCCATAGCCAGACAATAATTTTCCAATAAATCTACATCTTCCCGTGCAATCGAAGTCATATTGCTTTTTAAATAACGAAAAACACTCTCATAAGAAAAATTATCTGCTATCATCTCCAATGTACTGCGAATAAACTCCACACAAGGATTTCCCATCATTCCCTTTTTCTGATCGACAAAATAAGGAAGCTGATTTTCATTTAACACTTCCTCTAAACTATCCCGATATCCTTCCAAATCCCCTGCTATAATTGCAATATCTCGATAGCGGTACCCCCGTTCCCGTACTAAATTGACAATCTCTCTGGCAACATATGCCGCCTCTTTTGCCGGATTCCCCGCTACATGAATCGATACTGCCTCCTGCCTTTTCTTATAAGCCAGATAGGGATAACGAAATAAATTCCTCTCCAGCCAAAAAAGTGCCTCTGCCTGCCGGAATCGGTGATGTTCCTCCCCTGTCAGTACAATATCCTTCTCTTTAGGAATCTGCCGTTCCTCCGCCAAACGGATCAGATGGGAGATCATCTCTTTACTCATATGAAATAATTCCTGCTCCCCGCCAATCCGATAGGGATTTTCCCGTGCATCTATTGTAACTGTCAGAGTTACTTTAGGAGAAAGCATCAATAACAATCCAATCAACTGATACTGAATCGGTGTAAAACCAGTAAAACCATCCAGCCAGACACTGCTTCTCTTTACCATATTAGACTCTGGTATCACTCGGCAAAGCACATCTAACTGCTCCTCTTTTGTAATATAATGCTCCTTTGTAAACCGTTCAAATTCCTGTATAATAACCTGCATATCGCTTAACTTCGCATAAAGCATCGGTTTCTTTTTCGCACATGCCAGCATTTTCTCCTGCTCTTCTTCCCGAATTCCATACTGATAAAATTCCGATACAACCGATTTTATCTCACTTACCATCCCCGGTGTATGCCGTTTCTGTCCATAAAGTTTTAACTCTTCCTTCTTATTCTCCAGCACCTTCCGAAGCAGCAGATTTTTTCCGGTATCATCCAAAACGGGAAGCTGTGCCGCTCCCACTTCCGATAAAACCCGATAGGAAAGCCGCCCAAAACTTAAAATATCAATATTCATCACACCATGTCTGGGATGAAGTTCTACAATATCCTTCTGTGTTTGCATAGAAAATTGTTCTGGTACAATTAATAAAAAATTTTTCTCTGGATGTTCCATAGACTCCCGAATTAATTCCTGATATAAATATCTCGATTTTCCCGAACCAGAACCGCCTAAAATCAGTTGTAATGACATGAAATCCCTCCTTTGTTTATTCCAGTCAGCTATAAAAATTCTTATTTTCTATTATAACATACCATCTAAAAAGATACCACCTTTTCAGACAGCAGAAGAAACTCATATCCAAAAAAAATTCCCCGGAAATAACGCCAGAGTACTTGAAAGGGAACTGTTCCGCTCTCCGAAAAGCAGAAGCTCTAAGACTTCTGAATCTAGGTATATCCAACCGGACGGATCGGGGTGCAATTCGCCCGTACAGCGGGCTAAACA
>CAJUEI010000317.1 GCA_910585255.1 uncultured Lachnospiraceae bacterium | reverse complement strand
CATGTATCGTAATCATAGCAGCCCCAGAATCTTCGCACATTTTTGCAAATTCAGCCGTTATCATATCCGATTCCGTAAGCCCCGTCCGAAACTTCACTGTAACAGGACGGTTTCCATTTGCACAAGCCCGTATAATCCGAGATGCACGCCGCATATCCCCCATTAGTGCACAGCCCTCTCCACTCTTTATTACATTAGGCACAGGACATCCCATATTGATATCAATAATATCATACTCCTCCGGTATTCCCACACGGCACATTTCCGCCATAACCCGGCTGTCTCCTCCAAGAATCTGAACCGCCTTCGGCTTCTCCTGTTCTGTTGTAAACAACAACAGCTGTGTCGCCTTATCCTTATACTTTAATGCATTACAGCTTACCATCTCCGTATAACATAAAGACGCCCCCAATTCCCTTACCATAACTCGAAATGGATAGCAAGTATAACCAGCAAGCGGTGCCATTAAAATATTATTGGGAAGCAAAATATTTTTTATTTGAATCGGTTTTCGCTCCATAACAAATCTATCCCCTCAAACAAAATTTTCCAATAAAAGAGAAAAGAAAAAAGATTCCCATATCCACAATTACAATCGTAGCCCCCACCGGAGTGGAAAAAAGAATAGAAAGTAAAATTCCAATCACTGCTCCAAAAACAGAAATTCCGGCACTGCAAAGTGTAACTTTTTGAAAACTTTTAAAAATCCGCATTGCCGACAGTGCCGGAAATATAATCAAAGCAGAAATCAAAAGCGATCCCACCAAATTCATAGCCAATACAATCACAACCGCCGTTGTAACAGCCAGAAAAAGATTATACGCTTCTACCTGAATTCCGGTTGCCCTCGCAAAATTTTCATCAAAAGTAACAGCAAAAATTTTATGATACAACACAAAAAAAAGCAAAGCAACCACCCCCGACATTCCAATACAAATCCATACATCAAAAGAAGACAGCGTCAAAATAGAAGTCGAACCAAATAGCGTGCTGCATACATCTCCGCTGATATTCGAAGAAGTAGAAAATAAATTCATCATCAGATACCCCACAGCAAGAGCCCCCACCGATACCATAGCAATCATAGCATCTCCATTTATTTTAGCGTTTTGTCCTGTCCGAAGCAGCAATACTGCCGCTGCCACTGTAATCCCAAGCACCAGCAAAGTATCACCCGTAATATGCACAACCGAAGCAATCGCCATTGCCCCAAATGCCACATGTGACAACCCGTCTCCAATAAAAGAATACCGCTTTAAAACCAGCGTCACCCCCAGCAAAGAAGAACAAAAAGCAATTAATACTCCCACAATCAATGCATGCTGCACAAATGGATAAGAAAAATACAATCCCAATTTTTCAATTATTGTCCCCACTTTTTATTTCTCCTTCCTGCAGATAACGTCTTCCTACCGCACTTGTCAAATACTCTTCTTTCGTTCCAAAATAAAACATTCCCCGACCAATATGCAAAATTTTCGAAGCATAGCGAACAGCCGCCTCTAAATCATGGGAAATCATCACCACCGTTAAACCGTCTGCCCGATTTAACTGAGCAATCAATTCATACATAAAAGCAGCAGCCTTCGGATCTAATCCGGCAATCGGTTCATCTAATAACAAAAGCTGTTCCGTTGCACAAAGTGCCCGTGCCAACAATACCCGCTGCATTTGTCCGCCAGAAAGTTCCCGATAACAACGGTTTTGCAGTTCTAAAATGCCAAGCCTCTCCATCATTTCCTTTGCTCTGTTTTTCTCATCCCTGCGATAAAACGGTCGGAACCCGCTTCGATTCAAACAGCCAGACAGCACAATCTCCCTTACTGATGCCGGAAAATCCTTTTGAAACAATGTCTGCTGCGGCAAATATCCAATTTCATTCTGCCGCAGTCCGTCTCCCGTTACAATCCTCCCGCCCATCACACTATGAAGACCTAATATACTCTTCATCAAAGTACTCTTTCCCGAACCATTCTCCCCCACAAGAAAAAGATAATCTCCTTTTTCTATAGAAAACCCAATCTTTTCTGCTACAACTTTTCCTTCATAACCCACCGTCACATCCTGACAAGTTATCAGTGCCATTTCTTCCTCCTGAGCAATCCTATTCCAGCCCTTGTCTTAACCATTCTAAATTTTGTTCCATAACAGAGAGATAACTGATCCCTTCCTCTATCTCTTTTTCTGTCACCGCCTGCAAAGAATCCAACACTAAAATCTTCTGATTCTTTTCTCTCGTACTATTCATTACCGTTTTCGCTATGGAATCATCCGAAGTTTCAATTCGATAGATAACAGGAAGATCATACTCTTCCACCTTTTCGGCTAAAAAAGCAACCGTTTCAAAACTAGCCTCCGTTTCAGCAGAACATCCGGCAAAT
>CAJUEI010000316.1 GCA_910585255.1 uncultured Lachnospiraceae bacterium | reverse complement strand
TGCATTTTTCCAGTTTATCTATGTTTTAACGCTGCAGAAATTAAAATGGCTGAAACGGCTTACAAAGGCTTCTGGACATAGAGGAATGAGTCATACCTTTTTTATTTGGATTTTATTCTGTCTTGCACTAACCGGTATCTATCGGATTGTTGTCAGCCGGCTGCCTCTTTCTGATTTACATATACAGTGGACTCTAATCTTTTTTATTGGAATGGGATTTGGTTATCTTACGCATTTAATACTGGATTATTTTTCCGGCAGTCTGCGGCCGTTTGAACCATTTTCTAACAAACGATGTGGGACAAGAGTCATTCCTACGAATAGTAAACGGGAAGATATTCTCCGCAATCTGTTTTTAGTGGCAGATGTTTTGCTTTTTATAAAGACTTATGACTTTTTGTTTCCTATTTTTTCTTATATTAAGGCATTTTCTAGTCAGTTTATTCCATAAATCGAATAGAAAAAATGCCCCTATCCGCAGCTTTGCTGATATCGTTCATTTAAATGCCTGTGTGTACAAAAAACAGCCGGTATCTTAATATAAAATTAAGATACCGGTGTTTGGATCGTACCATCCCTTATCCTGCTTTGCGGGAATCTTTTCCCTCTTTTGTTTTATCTGAACTGTTTTTCTTCCGCTTCTTTTTCTTTTTTCTCCACATTTGAATCAAAATTCCTACTCCCCCAATTAGGAGAATACCTCCTAAAATACAAAGAAACATCTCCCGATTGTAATCTGCTCCAACAAAGCAAATATCGGCTGTATTTCCATCCATTTCAAATACCAGATAACTTCCAGATTCTGTATATGTAATTTCTGTCCAGTTTCCGTCTATTTTTTTTCTAAGCTGAATGGAATCGGTTTCTTTTGGTTTTATTATATGAGCAGTATAGACTTTCTGCTCTTGATGGGGATTATTGACTTCAATATGCCAGCCGGAAAGTAACGTTTCTCTTTCTTTTAACTCTATCTTTGTACTTTCCTTTATATCACGAATCGTTACCTCTGCCTGTTCATCAAATGTACCTTCTAATAATAGTACTGCGGTCTTTCCATTCTCTGTTTTGGTTTCACTGGAGATCACGGTTTTTTCCTTTGTATAAACTGCATGAACTATCTTATTAAATTTCATTTCCTTAGAATCAAATGTTTCCCAATTTGCATAATACCCTTCTTTTTCTGGAACGGCTGGAATGGCATCTGCAGAAAGGGTATCTCCATAGTGAAACGGGATTTCTGCTACAATTTGATCTTCTGCTACAAAGGTTAATAAAAATTCGGTAAATTCTTTTGGAAATCCTTCTGCTGCTATCATCTCTTGATATTCAACTGGCATCGCCATTTTAGAATAACTGATGCGGTCAATTCCGTCCCAATCTCCTATTACAAAATAGTTTTCATAAAGTTCTCCGTTTTTCGCTGTCTCTCCGGCTATTGCACCATAAAACTCGGCTGCCTCCTCAATCTGTATCAGTGCATAACAATGGTTTAAATCATAAGCACTTCCAGCTATTCCTCCAACATATTGGTTTCCGATTAATTTGCAGCGGGCATAGGAATTTTCAATTAATGCCCGGGAACTTCCGGCTATTCCTCCAATGTATTTTCCGCCTTCACTGCTGATGGTTCCATAAGACTGACAATTTCTTGCTGTTCCTAAATCCATTTTTCCAATCATTCCGCCTACATAGTCTTTTTTTGCTGTAATGGTTCCATAATTTATGGAATCGGATAGCACAGTACTGGTTTTATATTGGAAGTTTAAAGAAATATCTCCCTGTATGTGAATATCTTCCTCTGGATCTAAATCATACTCTATCGCCATATTTCCTATGATTCCTCCTACTGCAATATCAGCTTCTACTGTGCCGTAGTTTATGGAACTTTTTAGTTTTCCCTGCAAAATATGTTCGGTTTCTTCATAGGTAGCCTCTTCAAAAATTCGGCTGCCGTTTTCGTCTGTTTCTTCTTCTCCCTTCTCCTGCTGTCCCTCTAAAGCATCTAACAAAATGTCTTCTACATTTGAAATACAGCTTTGAATGGTTCGAATATCATCTGTAATTCGACTGCTATTTGAGTTTGCATCAGAATTTAGCATTTTTAATACATCCAAAACTCTGCCGCATAAATCCGAGATAGAATCCATTAGGGAACGATAACCCTCGTCTAACTTTGGAAAACTTACTGCATGATTTCCTTCTAATGCGTCAATAATATAATCTGCTTTTTCAAATGCATCGGAAAGGCTAGTAGAAGCATGTTTCATATTGTTTAGTGCATCTGCTATATTTTGTTCTGCCGCATCTTCCGAATCAGCCATACTTCTTAGATAAGGACGCATATCCTCTATTTCATCAAAGGCACGGTTTAATGCATTAGATGCATATTGAAGCTGATCCCCCATACCGGTTAGATTTGCTTCTAGATTCTTCAAT
>CAJUEI010000315.1 GCA_910585255.1 uncultured Lachnospiraceae bacterium | reverse complement strand
GCAACCCGATACTGCTTCGATCTTGCTCCTCTATACCCCTTTGCTAATTTCAATATTTTTTTATGTTTTCTTTTTGCGTTTAAGCCGCCCTTTACTCTTGCCATTCTCTATTCCTGCTACCAGATGATCTGCTGTCCTTTTCCAATAACATTGTTTACAAATTCGAGGGGTTCTTAGAACCCCCTGATATCATTTACAGCCATCAATCCCCGATATCCTACCGGTATATCCCTGTAAACATTCCATTTACAGGTTTCATCTAAATAGCTTTTCCTTTCTTTCTATTTTTGTTATTACAAACTACTCTTATTCACTATCCTCACTCAAACAATAACGATTTTTCCAATCCTTTTTCCTATCACGATTCCCTTATTATAAATAAGGCAAAATCTTTTTCATATTCTTAACATTGGTTGCATCTGTTATCGTTGCTTTTCTTAAATTTCTCTTTCTCTTTGCTGATTTCTTTGTTAAAATATGAGACTTATACGCCTTCATTCTCTTTAATTTTCCTGTACCTGTCTTTTTAAAACGTTTTGCAGCTCCTCTACATGTCTTTACCTTTGGCATATTCTATTTCCTCCTTAATCAATCTCTAATCTCTACTTCTTTTCAGCTAATGTTATCTGCATGCTTCTTCCTTCTAACTTAGCCGGCTTTTCGACTACTGCAATATCCTTTAACTTCTCAGCAAAAACATCTAGGATTACTTTACTATTAGCCATATGTGCCATTTCTCTGCCTCGAAACTTTAGAGTAACCTTTACTTTATCTCCTTTTGTGATAAATTTCCTTGCTGCGTTGACTTTTGTATTTAAATCATTCTCATCAATATTCGGAGACAAACGAATTTCCTTTACATCAATCACTTTCTGCTTTTTCTTTGCCTCTTTCTCTTTTCTTGCAAGCTCATAACGGTATTTTCCATAATCTACAATTTTACATACCGGCGGCTTAGCGGTAGGAGCAATCTTAACTAAATCAAGATCTGCATCCCTAGCTATCTTAAGGGCATCTCTGGCTGACATAATCCCTAACTGCTCTCCGTCTTCCCCTATCAGACGTATTTCCTTGTCTCTGATCTGTTCGTTAATCATTAAATCGCTAATAACCGTGCACCTCCATAACATATTTCGATAAAAATTTATCCGCGAAAAAAAGTGGATAGATCGACTATCCACTCAAAATTCTCATCTATCGAACAGGATAACAATCTCTGCTATCTGCACTTACTATGATTTCTGATTAACCCGAGTCGCCGCTGCGCTGAGGTGAGAGTGGATACTCTGCTTCTTTGTTTTGTGTCTTTTACACAACGCTTATAGTCTAACATGATAACCCCACTTTGTCAAGAACAATTTTAAAATCCTTCCATACCAATAGAACCTGTTATTGCAATCCTCCTGCCATAACAGATTCTATTTTGTTCTACTCCAAATTCCATTTTTCTCTATGATATCGTTCCATCGCTTCCCGTAAAGTTTCCATTGTAATTTTTTCTCTATCCTTATCTTCTATTAAAAAGTTCCACATTTCAAATGCACTAGCTGAACAGCTCTCCTCAAAAGTACGAATTCTGCTTTCACCGATATTACAATAGACCAATAAAATACTATCCTTTAAATATGTATTCAAATCTTCTGTATAAGAAATCAAATGTTCAATCGGAAATTCTGCATTTTGACCGCTTTTATTGGTATAAGAGAAATGTCCAATATCTTCTGCCACAATTTTTTCTTCCTCTTCTCCAAACGCCTTTCCTAATGTAACTGCCAAATGCCCATCCTCTATTTCTCCAATCTCTTCTTGTCTACCCGTCAAATAAAACACCTGATAATTATAACAGCCATGTCCCATAATACTATAATCACTATTCCAAACCAAATAATCCTCTCCGTCTTTATTCAGCAGATAAAGCTGTCCATTTTCTGGATGTACACCAGAAAAGGCTTTTTCCCAAATACAAGTTCCGTTAAAATTTATTCCGTCCTCAATCAGCCCATTTCCATCATAAATACTGATATAACACCTTCCACACCCCTCCAATAATTCCTTTGCCGACTTTCCCTCCTCCCAACTAGGATAGAAAATCCTGCTTACAATCTTATCCATTACTCCATCATGCGTTAAGTCTGCCTCTTCCACATTTACTACAATCTCATGCCATTTTACAGGATCTTCTTCCGTTTGTTCCAATTCCATCACCTCAGCCCTTATCTCTTGCATCTGTCCGCTGATTCCCTTTTGACATAAATAAAAAATAATCATTCCCAATATTCCGACAGTAATAGCAGCATTTTTCCATTTCATCTTTTCCACCATAAAATATATCCATCTAAAAATTAATTTCTATCTTTCCAAAAAATAACTTTCCAAAAAATAATAATCTATCCCACTTACCTTCCACTGATTATTCCGTAAGATTCCATACCTCTTTATAATACTTTTCCATAGCTTCTCTAAGACTTTCCATAGTAAAATCATTACCATTATGATATTCTTTCAGCCAATCCCATGCATCAAACACATTTATTGTACATTCTTCCTCAAAAGTACGAATCTTTGCTCCTC
>CAJUEI010000314.1 GCA_910585255.1 uncultured Lachnospiraceae bacterium | reverse complement strand
GTCTGGAAAAATATGTTGGCTTTGATATGAAAAGTGGGGAACAGTCGGGGGCATTTATGGCGATTGTAGAAGATCCATCGATAGAAATCGTGCAGGAGCCGCAGCAGAATTCATTTGAGAAAACAATTATACAGTATGTCGGAGTAGCCAGAAAAGATGCAAAGGGGTTTGTGCAGGTTGGAATTCGTCCAGAAATCTTAGAAGAAGCGGTTGCCAATATGCAAATCGATGTCGTATTAAATGCAATTGATTTTGGAAATAATGGTTATATTTATGCGGTTGATAGGGAGAGCGGTACTATTTTAGCACATCCAAACAGCAGATTGATTGGAGGTTCAGCAGAAAATGCCGGTCTTGTAACAGAGGCTGGAAAGGGGAAGATAACGGCGGACGGAGTAAAAGGATACTATGTGGCAGAGGAATATCAGGATATGCTGATAGGAACTTTTTTACCGGAAAAGGAATATTATCAGACCCGAACGAGTCAGACGATTGTTGTTTCGATTAGTATGTTTTTAATCTTTTTGGCATTGCTTTTTATGATTAATCGAACAGTGGAGAAGCAGATTGTAAATGGAGTAAATCGAATTGGAGATGCAATGAAAAAGATTGCTTCTGGAGATTTTCAGATTGAAGTAAAAGAAGATGGAAATCCAGAGTTTGTCCAGCTTTCTGATAATATCAATAAAATGGTTGGAAGTATTCGAGATAGTATGCAGAAAAATGAAAAGTTTTTAAAGCAGCAAAAGATCGATATGGAAAATACATTATCGCTGGTTCAAAATGTTAGAACGGCAAGCTCGGATTTGGATATTGTATCGAAAGAAACGCTGTCAAGTGCAGATGCGATTTATCAGGGGACAGAAGAGCAGAAGAGGGCAGTCGATGGTTTAGAGCAGGTGATGAAAGAATTAGTAGAGGATCTGAAAGGCAGTGCAGATGCTTCTGCAAAAGTGACGACTACTACCAAAACAGCCGAAAGTACAATTGTACATATGCAGCGGCAGATGGAAGAATTAAATAATTCTATTCAGAGGATTAGTGATACTTCGAGAAAGATTGAGAAGATTATAGATGATATTAATTCGATTGCTGGTCAGACCAATCTGCTTGCTTTAAATGCTTCTATTGAAGCAGCAAGAGCGGGCGATATGGGAAGAGGTTTTGCGGTTGTCGCAACCGAAGTAGGAGATTTGGCGATGCGTTCTGCACAGGCAGCGAAAGAGACCAATGAGCTGATTACCAGTGTGATTTTGGCAATTGATGGAGGAAAAGAGATTACGGATCGCACGGTAGAAGCTTATCATCACGTAGTAAGTGAGATAGAAAAGGCGAATATTGGAGTAGAAGAGATTGCGGCTATGGTACGGGAAAATGTAACTGTAGTAGAGGAAGCTGCAAAGGAGATCAATAAGATATCTGATGTAGTAAATGCCAATGTGGAAATCTCACAGGACAGCAAGAAAATTTCAAATCATATGGCGGATATTACAGGACAACTGTTGGAAATTGTAAATGAGAACAGTTAAAGAGGTGGTTGGAAGAGAAAGGAAAAAATGGTTGACAGAGAGCAGCAGTTGTTTTATACTAATATAGAATAAAAAATAAGATTAAGAGAATTCTTCGGGGCAGGGTGAGATTCCCTACCGGCAGTATAGTCTGCGAACTGTTTTAGAGATAGAACAGCCGATTTGGTGCGATAGGAAACTGTCTATTCCAAAACCGACAGTGTATAAGGCAAGTGTCTTTGAAGTCTGGATGAGAGGAGAAAGTATCTGCAGCAGGTGTCTGCCTGCTGTCTGGATAGTGTTGGAATCGAATTGCCCCGATATGGGATGTGAAATGACATCCTGTATTGGGGATTTTTGTTCTTAGAAGAAGGATCGATCAAAAAGGAGAGTAAAAGATGAATCAGACAGCAGAACGTACACAAGTTTTACAGAAAAAGAGCAGGGTGAATTATAAGAGTACAAAGGTGATGGTGCAGATAGCAATGTTATCTGCAGTTGCGATTGTATTGATGTTATTTGAGTTTCCACTTCCGTTTGCACCGAGTTTTTATAAGTTGGATTTTAGCGAGCTTCCTGTGGTTATCGGAGCATTTGCGATTGGACCAGCGGCGGGTGTGATGATTGAGGCGATCAAGATTTTATTGAATTTTTTGGTAAATGGGAGTACAACGGCAGGGGTTGGAGAATTTGCTAATTTTTTAATTGGATGTGCGTTTGTTTTTCCTGCGGCTTTGATTTATTCCCGGCATAAGAGTAAGAAAAATGCGGCAGTTGGATTGGCTGTGGGGACGGTGCTGATGACGGTTGTTGGGTGTTTTTTAAATGCTTATGTGCTGCTTCCGGCTTATGCGGCGGCTTTTCATTGGGAAATATCGGCTTTGATCGCACTTGGAAGTGCTGTAAATCCTGCTATTCAGAGTTTGTGGGGGTTTATTTTGCTGGCGGTGGCTCCTTTTAATTTATTGAAGGGGATTTTGGTTTCTGTGATAACGATGTTGATTTATAAAAAGATTAGTTTGATTTTGAAGGGGAATATGTAAGAGGGAGATTGAGGATAGAAGTGAGGGGGGAGTGGGAGTAAGCCGGAC
>CAJUEI010000313.1 GCA_910585255.1 uncultured Lachnospiraceae bacterium | reverse complement strand
GTCTTAGAGCATGCGAAACAGGTTCGGATTTTAACGGATTTGGTGATTACAACAGGAGAAAAGACCCTTCCTACTTTATTTGTAGCGGTTCATAACAGCAGTGTTTGCGGTTATACAGAGGCGGAAAAATATGATACTGCCTATGCCGAGACATTTTTAACCCAAAATTTAATGACAAATGGTCAAAAAGCCACAGTAAAAATTTTTAAGGATAAAAAAGTATTTTTCAATCGGTTAGATACGATGCGGCAGATAGAAACAGAGGAAAAGCAGCAGAAGAAGGATCAGAGAATTGCAGAAATTCTGCTTACTTTAATTATGTAAGGGAGTGTGCGGGATGCAGGAAATTGTGGTAAAGCAAAACGATGCCGGGCAGCGGCTGGATAAGATGCTGGCAAAATATCTAAACTTGGCACCGAAAAGTTTTTTTTATAAAATGCTTCGAAAGAAAAATATTACCGTAAATGGAAAAAAGGCAGAAGGGTCTAAAAAGTTAGAGACCGGAGATACCGTGCAGTTATTCCTTTCCGATGAGACGATCGCAAATTTTACAGAAAAAAAACCGATCCGGCAGCTAAAACAAATAAAAAATAATCTGTCGGTTATCTATGAGGATGCCCATATTATTTTAATCAATAAGCCGGTGGGGATGTTATCACAGAAGGCAAAGGAAGGAGATATTTCTGCGGTAGAACAGCTTCGTGCTTATCTGCTGACAAATGGTTCTTTTACAGAAGAGGATTTAAGAGGATTTTCTCCTTCTGTCTGTAATCGTTTGGATCGAAATACCAGCGGAATTTTAATTGCAGGAAAATCTCTGCTGGGGCTTCAGACTATGGCAGAACTATTAAAATCAAGAGAACTCGGCAAATACTATCTTTGTATTGCAGCAGGAGAAGTAAAAGAGGCATGTGTGATACGGGGATATCTAAAGAAAGAAAAAGAAAGTAATATTGTTACTTTAAAAGAGACTGCTTCTGCCTTTGACAGGGAAGGTATGGTTCCGATTGAGACGCAGTACCGACCGCTGGCATCGAATCAAAAAGTCAGTCTTTTAGAAGTAAAGCTGGTGACAGGGCGTTCTCATCAGATTCGGGCACACTTGGCTTCTATTGGACATCCGATTATAGGAGATACAAAGTATGGCGAACAGCAGATCAATCGTTTTTATCAGGAACGCTATTCGATTCGAAGCCAGCTTCTTCATGCCTATCGATTGGAAATGCCGGATATCGCCGGAGAGCTGTCGTATCTCTCAAAAAAGAAGTTTACGGCTCCTTATCCAACACGATTTGCAGAGTTTATAAAAGGAGAACAGCTTTTATGGCAACCTGGAATTCTAGAGGATTGAGAGGATCTTCTTTAGAGGAATTGATTAACTACAGCAATGAAGTATATTTAGAGGAGGGGTTAGCTTTAATTCAAAAGATTCCGACTCCGATTAAACCGATTACCATTGACAAACAGACCCGCCATATTACGTTGGCTTATTTTGACCAGAAAAGTACCGTAGATTATATTGGAGCAGTACAGGGAATTCCGATTTGTTTTGATGCAAAGGAGTGTGCAAAGGAAACGTTTCCACTTGCTAATCTGCATGAACATCAAGTTGCTTTTATGAGAGAATTTGAGCGGCAGGAGGGAATTGCTTTTTTGGTGATTTACTATACCGCAGTCGAGGAATGTTATTATATGCCGTTTGCGGATATGGAACGGTTTTGGCTTCGGATGAAAGCCGGAGGAAGGAAAAGCTT
Source organism: uncultured Lachnospiraceae bacterium (assembly GCA_910585255.1). Classification (GTDB taxonomy): domain Bacteria; phylum Bacillota; class Clostridia; order Lachnospirales; family Lachnospiraceae; genus MGBC114844. Next base: position 902 of record CAJUEI010000313.1, on the reverse strand, counting down.
TACCTATCAGGAGATCGACAAAACCTATCGTATCGGTCATAGAAGCAATGTTCCGATTCACTATCTGGCAATGCTGCAAAAAGATCTGAACAATCGAGAAAATCAGACAGACAAAAAGAGGGAGAAATTATGAAAAATCAGCTATTACATACTCCTGAGGGAGTCAGAGATATCTATAATCATGAATGTGCAGTAAAATTAGAATTAGAGAAACGTCTGCATCAAGTGATTCGTTCTCATGGATATCAGGATATACAGACACCGACCTTTGAATTTTTTGATATTTTTAATAAAGAGCGGGGCAGTGTGGTTTCCAATGAAATGTTTAAATTTATTGATCGGGAGGGCAATACTCTGGTGCTTCGCCCAGATTTAACCCCTTCTATTGCCCGCTGTGCAAGCAAATATTTTATGACAGAGGATATGCCGCTTCGTTTCTGTTATACCGGAAATACCTATATTAATAATCACAGCTACCAAGGGCGGTTAAAAGAAACGACACAGATGGGCTGTGAGCTGATCGGAGATGAGACGACCGATGCAGCAGGCGAGATGATCGCTATTGTTATTAAATGTATGCTGGCGGCAGGATTGACCGAGTTTCAGGTGGAATTAGGAGAAGTGGGATTTTTTAACGGACTTTTAGAAGAAGCCGGACTGGATGAGGAAACGGAAACCGCACTTCGAGAATATATAGAAAATAAAAATTATTTTGGAATGGAAGAGATGCTGCTGCAAAAAGGAATAGAGGAAAAAATCAGAACCACCTTTTTAGAGTTGTCCAATCTTTTCGGAACGGCGGACTGTCTAAAAGAAGCAAGAAAATTAACAGCAAATCCGACTTCTATGGCAGCGATTCTTCGCTTGGAAAAAATCTATCGGATTTTGGAATATTATGGATT
>CAJUEI010000312.1 GCA_910585255.1 uncultured Lachnospiraceae bacterium | reverse complement strand
GGTGTGTTTAGCCCGCAGCACGGGCGAATTGCACCCCGGTCCGTCCGGTTGGATGTGCGTAGATGCAGAAGCATTAGACGTTCTACCTTTTCGGAGAGCGGAACAGCGAAAAGGGATCGCTTCTCCACTCTAGCGTCCTCCTCCTCCCTCAATCTTGCTACTAAAACATGTCCTTTCCCCTACGCAACCTGATGTCTCTTAAACCCAAGTTTTGCTAATGGCAGCATCATCCCCGCCAAAACCAAGTATACGATCACTCTTATACTCAATATATCTAAAATAAAACCTCCAAACTGATACGATATATATTTGCTGAATTCCGGTCTTGTAGAACGATAAGGAAGTAAAAATAACGATAAATTATATAACCCGGTTGTTCCGTTCGGAGTCAAAAACATAGGTATAAAAAGCAGCGGTATAAGAATCATCAGGACAAAATAAGGACTTTTCATTTTAGCAGACAGAAAAAGAGTTACTCCTATCATAGCAAGCAATACCAAATAAATAATTCCAATATTGATAAAGACTGCCTGCAAAAATGTAAACGGATAGGGTATAACGGTATTGATAATCTGCAGTGGTAAATCCCATCCATCTATTCCAAATACTGCTAATGGTAATCCACATGCCACTGTAATATGAAGGATAAATACTGCCGTCCCAAATAAAAGAGAGGCTGCAATTTTTGCTGTTATCAATTTTGTTTTTCCATATCTGCCGGATAATATTACTGCATCTGTTCCAGCCTGGTATTCCCCGGAAAAAACAGGGGCAATTACAATACAGATAGATAATATTGCAAATATAAGCAATTCAAAACTGCTGATTATCACTTCCCAGCCTTTATAATAGCCATATTGGAATGGCATGTCGATTTTATCCGCCATACTTCTCCAATATTCTTTTTGTCTCTGGGACAATGCACGGGACGGGCTGTTCAGCAGGGTTTCGATCTTTTTATCTATACTCTGGTAAAAAAATGCCCCATTTGTAATATCAAAATCAGGAAACTGATTATAACCGAATACCTCATTTGGCTTACTGTAAGCATTTGCAATTAAACTTAGTAAGGTTTCTCTTGGTGCAATTTTATTCCAATAGGCATCGCCAATTAAAAACGATTCTTTTCCATCATATCCGATAGAATCTGGATTTTTAAAAAGTTCCTGTACTTCCTGAATGGTTTCTTTTATATATTCTTCCGATAATGGAACAGACAGTTTGGCATACTGTTCCTTTTCATAAGCAATTCCTTTTGTTCCCTTTATTACACCGTCCTGGGAATAGATTTGATATTGTATAATAGGCAGCCCAAAGAGAAATCCTGTCAGCATCAGGCTGATTGTAATAATTATAAGGGTAGATCTTTTCCGTAAAATTTTTAAGAATTCATATTGAATCAACATATTGGGTTCCTCCTATTTTTTAATTTCCTCTCCAAAATGGTATAAAAATAAATCTTCTAAATTTGGTTCCGTGATCTGTGCCTCTTCGCTTGGTGCGGTTTCACTTATAATCCGCAGCTTTACCAGATTGTTTTCATGATGAAGATTTACAACCGAAAAGGTTTTGTTGTATTTTGCAGCAGTTTTTTCATCGGCTAAAAGTTCCCATACTTTACCTCTGATACTGTCTGTTACAGTGGACATACTCTCTTGTAAAAGAAAACGACCCTGTTTCATCATTAAAATGGTATCGGCAATATAGGATACATCCGAAACGATATGGGTGGACAGAATTACTATTTTTTCTTTTGCAAAATCTGAAATAATATTTCGAAAGCGTACTCTCTCTTTTGGATCAAGTCCAGCGGTTGGCTCGTCTAATATTAAAACAGACGGGTTATTCAGTTCTGCCTGTGCAATCCCTAAACGCTGTTTCATACCGCCGGAATAGGAGCGGATTTTTTTATCTGCTCTATCGGATAGGTTTACCATATGCAGCAGCTTTTCTGTTCTAGTTTTTGCCTGCTTTTTATTAAGACCTTTTACTGCTGCCATATATAGCATAAACTCATATGCTGTAAAATCGGGATAAAATCCAAAATCCTGCGGCATATAACCTAAATGGGCATAGTATTGTTCACCAAGTTTATCGATTGTTTTTCCATTTAATCGGATACTGCCTGAAGTTGGCTTTAATATACCGCATATCATTCGCATCAGTGTGGTTTTTCCTGCACCGTTTGCACCAAGCAGTCCGTATACTCCCGGTATAAAACGGGCATTTACCCCATTGACCGCATATTTTGTTCCATATTGTTTTTTTAAATCCTGCAGCTGCAATTCCATCTCAAATACCTCCTGTTTATTTTTATAGATAATCGAATAGGAAAAGTTCCTTCCTTTACTCACTGCACCAAGTATCCGTCAGCTCTGCTGACATGGTTCTTTTGGACACTTATATACAATCAAATCGAGTAGGAAAGTTTACTTTCCCTGCTCGCTGTGCGACCTGTGTATCGCCTTAGCGGCATATTTCATCTGTACGGGTCTGCACATAAAAAATAGATGATTTCGCTATTTAGCATAAACCATCTATCTTAAACAGTTCTTTTTTCTATTTTAATTTCATCTTAAATTCTTTATTTTCTAAAGGAAGAGAAATAATAAATGTTGTTCCTTCTTTCGGATTGCTTCTAACAATAATCTCGCCGCCATGAAGTGTAATAATCTGCTTTGCAATCGCCAGTCCAAGTCCGCTGCCTTCCGGCTTTTCTTTTGTGTTAGTGCCTCTGTAATAC
>CAJUEI010000311.1 GCA_910585255.1 uncultured Lachnospiraceae bacterium | reverse complement strand
GGGGTGATTGAGCAGATTGGGCATCCAGATGAAATTTATAATCATTCGGCAACCGAATTTGTCTGCAATTTTATAGGGGATATCAATCGTTTAGAGTCAGACTTTCTTGTGAAGGTCGGGGCAGAACATCTTCCGAACATTGATAGAAAAAAACACTGTTATATTCGTCTAGAGCGGCTACATGTCAACGATTTAATGGAGGGCGACAGTTTAAAAACAGATGCTGTTGTAGAAAGCTATGAGTACTATGGATTATATATTAAATATCGCTTAAAAGTACAGGATCATATTGTAAAAGTAATTGAGAAAAACAGCGGAAAGCCGTTATACCGTATTGGGGATAAAGTTACACTGAGTTTAAATCCAAATGATATTATGCAGTATGGAGGAGAGAACATATGAAAGAGAAAAAAATAACCCCGCATACCCTATATTCTTTTTTAATTTTTGCTTTTTTCGCATGGTTTATTCTGTCCTGTCTGGTGATACCTAATTTAAATACGATTTGGAGTGTATTTGTACAGGACGGAACCTTTACATTGGAGCCTTTGCAGAAATTGCTTTCTTCTGAACGGGCGATGAAAAGTCTGCGGAACAGTTTTATTCTAGCTCCGACCTTAGCCCTTACCGTAGGATTTGTAGGAATCAGTTTGGTGCTGATTACGGAATATTTTGATATTAAAGGAGCCTCTATTTTACGTTTAGGTTATATGACTACTTTGATTTATGGAGGTATTATTCTGGTATCCGGCTATAAATTTATCTATGGAAGCAATGGATTTTTAACCAATCTATTTGTAAAGATTATTCCGAATTTTCCTACAGACTGGTTTCAGGGATATTGGGCAGTTTTATTTGTTATGACATTTGCCTGTACTTCTAATCATATGATTTTTCTTAGAAATGCTATGCGGGCTGTTGATTTTCAGACCGTTGAGGCAGCACAGAATATGGGAGCTTCTTCGGCAAAAATACTAATTCAGGTTGTACTGCCGGTTTTAACCCCGTCTCTGCTGGCTGTAACGATTCTTACATTTATTACAGGATTATCTGCTACATCGGCTCCGCTGATTGTAGGAGGAAAAGATTTTCAGACAATTACACCAATGATTTTATCTTTTTCAAAAAATATGGGTTCTAGAGATTTAGCGGCATTGCTGGCATTGTTTTTAGGAATTGCTACGATTCTTTTATTAACCGTTATGATGAAGATTGAAAAGCGTGGACATTATATGTCTATTTCTAAAGTAAAAACAACGATAGTAAAACAAAAAATTCGCAATCCGATTCTAAATATTCTGGCTCATATCTATGCCTATCTGTTATTTTTGATTTATGTAGTACCTGTGGTATTAATTATTCTGTTCTCTTTTACTGATGCGGCAACGATTGCCAGTCGGAAATTAAATCTGTCTAGTTTTACCCTAAAAAATTATCTGACGATTTTTAAGAGCACTTCGGCTTATAAACCATTTTTAGTCAGCATTGCCTATTCCTGTCTGGCGGCGTTTGCCGTAGCAGTTTTAGTGCTGATAGCATGCAGGCTGATACAGAAACGGAAGGGAAAGTTAGTATCTGCAGTGGAGTATGGAATGTTAATTCCATGGCTTCTGCCTACTACACTGATTGCTATGGGTTTGATTACTACTTATAATACACCGCATTTTTGGATGTTTGGAAAAGTTTTAACAGGAACTTCCTTTATTATGTTCCTTGGCTATGTAATTATAAAGATTCCGTTTACACTGCGGATGACAAAAGCGGCATTTTTTGCATTGGATGATTCTTTGGAAGATGCGGCAAAAAATCTGGGGGCAAAGCCGTTTTATACTTTTTTCCGAGTCGTGCTTCCGGTTGTGCTGCCTACGGTTTTGGCAATTTTTGCACTGAATTTTAACGGGTTATTAGGAGATTATGATATGTCGGTCTTTATGTATCATCCGCTGAATCAGCCGTTAGGTGTCTATATTAAGTCTTTAACCGATTCCCAAAGTAATGCCGATAATTCTGCACTGACATTTGTCTATGCCGTACTGATGATGATTATCTCAGGAATCGTTTTATATCTGGTCTATGGACGAGGTGAGAATAAAGTAAAAGGAAATAAATAAAAAAACAAAGGAGTGACAAAAATGATTGGAAAAGCATGTTACAGCGAGATAAATAAACTATTAGAAAAACGATTGGATCAGAAAAAGGCTTTAATTGCAGTACATCGGGGGACATGGGGCGGAAATATTATAGAAAATACTGTGCCGGCATATCAGACAGCACTTTCTATGGGAGCCGATTTATTTGAATGTGATATTGCTATGTCAACGGACGGTGTGCTCTATACGTTTCACGATGGAGAGGAATCCCGTCTGCTGGGCAGAAAAGAAAATATCCGTACTCTTTCTTCCGAGGTAATTGATAAGGAAATCTATAAAAACAGCATTGGAGAGTGCAGCGGAACAGCAGTGGGCAGGCTAGAAGAAGTATTTACCTCTTTTACACATGATGAATTATTTAATTTGGATCGGGGATGGAATTTTCTTCCGCAGATAGATGCACTGATGTGCCAATATCCAAAAACCGTTCGGCAGGCGATTATTAAGACACCGGTAAAAGACAGCTATCTGAAATTTTTTCAAAACTGTCCGACAAAATATATGTATATGCCGATTGCCTATTCTATGGAAGAAGTAAGAAAAGTGCTGTCATGGCCGGATATCAATCTGGTAGGAGTGGAACTGATTGCCCATACCAAGGAAGAAGAACTGTTTCAAATAGAAA
>CAJUEI010000310.1 GCA_910585255.1 uncultured Lachnospiraceae bacterium | reverse complement strand
AGCTGCGATAGCAGCTATGAGGTTAGGAGCAAGTAGCGAAGCGGATTGCGAATATTCGATTTGACTCTATCAAGGAAGGAGCGGATTCCGAAATTCCCTTGATTTTTGGATTTTATTTCTGAGGAGGACGCCAGAGAGCATTAGGAGTACGCTGTTCCGCTCTTCGGAAAGCAGAAGCTCTAAGATTTCTGAATTTTGGTGTATCCAACCGGACGGACCGGTACGCAATTCGCCTCTGCAGGAGGCTAAACACGTGCCTTTTTCGGGCACAGGTGCCCTCAAATCCTAGAGATCGACAGAAATCAAAGAGCTTCTAGCTTTCCTCCGAAGTCACAGCGTACTCCTAATGCCCTCTGGCTGTATGATTTCGTAGTTTATGTTTCTTTTTCTTTGCAGATAGATAGATAGATGAGGTGGCTTGTTGATATTTTTTTATTTTTTTTGACCCTATCGAGGAAGGAGTGGAGCGGATTCCGAATTTCCTTTGATTATAAGTTCGTTTTGATAAAAATGTTTATGGTGAATTTTGGTCAGATGAATTAGAAAGTAAGGTTGTGTTATTTTAGATAGAAAGATAAGATTCACAATTAAGGAGTTTTATGATAGAGTAGAGAATAAGGATAGAAAAGGAGATTGTAAATTATGGAATTAAAAAGTAGATTCTTTTATGCTGTTGTAAGTGTGTTTGTTATTATTTTGTTTTTAACAGGATGTCAGAAGGGAGAGGAGGATACGATTAGCCGGATTGAAAGTCCTGAGACGGGGCTGGTATTTCAAATTGGAGAGGAGTATTTAGAAAAGGGGTTAGAAGTGGAAGGACCGTTTGAGGATTATGCCGGGAATGAATGTATTAGTATTTTTTGGTATTATAAACCAGTGATAGATCCGTTGTTTGAAAAGATGGAGGCGTTGCCTCAGGAAGAGTATACAGTAGAAAATATAAGAGAATTTTATGAACAGTTGGAGATTTATCGGAAATGTGTGATGAATATTACCTTGATTGAGGAACAAAAATATAAGGAGGAGATGGAGAGCGGAAAAGAGTTAAAGGATTTGTCTTATTGGGAGCCGGTGGAAGAGTTAGGAATAAATGACGGCTATGTCTATCTTCTTTCTATTCCAGAAAATGATGTCTCTAAAATGAAAGAGGAGGAAAGGAAACAGTATGAGGAGTGTGCTGCTTATATGCAGACGGTAAAGGAGAATCTTATTTTTACGAAGAAAAGTGCATCTAATACACTGCCAGAACAGATGCCTGCATTTACGGCAAAGGATTTAGACGGAAATACGGTTACAGAGAGTATTTTTGGGGAGAAAGATTTGACGGTTGTAAATATCTGGGGGACTTTTTGTACTCCTTGTGTGGAAGAAATGCCGGAATTGGGAGAATGGGCAAATGCTATGCCGGAGAATGTGCAGTTGGTAGGATTGATTATAGATATTGCTGGTGAGGAAGATACAGAGCATCGTGATTTGGCAGTTACGATTACAGAAAGGGCAAATGCTGATTTTTTGCAGATTATTGCAAATGAAGATTTTAATTCGATTTTAAGATGGGTTACGGGTGTGCCAACGACATTGTTTGTTGATAAAGAAGGAAATCTTGTGGGAGATCCGATTATTGGGGCGGATGTGGCAGGATATAAGAAATTTGTGGAGGAATATTTTAATGAACAATAGAACAAAAAATTTTGCCAGAATAATAGTGATTCTTTTGTCTGCAATTTTTATTTATTATGGAGCAGCCAGAGGAGAGGGAAAAGTTGTGCTGGATAAGGCAGTTAATATCTGTCTGGAGTGCATTGGATTGGGGTGAAAAGGATGCGGTTAAAACAGGCAGTAAAAAGAAAATTATTTCAATGGATTGCATTTGGATATTCCAATGCACATGTTTTAAATTGGAAGGATGGCAATATTTATAAGGGAAAATGGAAGCAGTTTTGTAACCCAGGATTAAATTGCTATTCCTGCCCAGCCGCCAGTTTCGCCTGTCCGATTGGTGCTCTGCAGGCAGTCAATGGCTCCATGAAATTTAATTTTAGTTTTTATGTAGTAGGATTTCTTCTAGCATTTGGCGTACTTTTAGGGAGAGCGGTTTGTGGATGGCTGTGCCCTTTTGGCCTGCTGCAGGAATTAATACATAAAATTCCCTCTCCAAAATTAAAATTAAAAAAGGGACTGCTCTATATAAAATATTTGGTGCTTATTGTTTTTGTGATATTGCTTCCGATTGTGGCAACTAATTATATGGGAATGGGAAAACCAGCCTTTTGTCAGTTTATCTGTCCGGCGGGTACACTGGAGGGAGGGATTCCTCTGTTAAGTACCCATTCAGAACTTCGGCAGACGATTGGTTCTTTATTTTCTTTAAAGATGCTGATTCTAATTATAACAATAATAGGCAGTATCATAGTATATCGCTTTTTTTGCCGTGTAATATGTCCGCTGGGTGCAATTTATGGATTGATGAATAAAATAAGTATTTATCGTTTAGAAGTAGATCCGCACCAATGCGTCAATTGCGGAAAATGCAAAAAAGTTTGTAAAATGGAGGTAGATCCGGTTCAAAAACCAGACTCTGCCGAATGTATTCGATGCGGAGCCTGTGCGGAAATCTGCCCAAAGAAAGCCATTACTTTAGGATTTCATACAAAGGCATCGGCAGAATCAACAGCATTTGTCCAACAGCAAAATAAAAAGTAAAACGATAAAAAGCCATAATAAAATTATTAAGGGGATTGTGATAAAATAATATTTTGTAACAATCCCCTTATTTTTATATTTAACCTCATCAAGGAAGTCCCCCGCTTCTAAGCCGCCAAGGCGAAAGCG
>CAJUEI010000309.1 GCA_910585255.1 uncultured Lachnospiraceae bacterium | reverse complement strand
TGGCGTACAGAATGTTGGGAAATGATACGGGAACGCTCCGACTTACATTTTCTTTTTCTAACAAAGCGGATCGAAAGATTTTTAGATTGTATTCCGAACGATTGGAAAGATGGATATGAAAATGTTACGGTTGGATGCACGATTGAAAACCAAGAAAATGCAGATTACCGCTTAGATATTTTTTCCAGACTGCCTATTAAACACAAAAATATCATTTGCCAGCCGTTGATTGAAAACATTACTCTCTCTGCATATTTACACGATATAGAATTAGTTGTGGTTGGCGGGGAGTCTGACAAAAATGCAAGGCTGCTTAATTATGATTGGGTATTGCAGATACGGCAACAATGTATTTCCCATAACGTACATTTTGAGTTTCGGCAGTGTGGGACACATTTTATTAAGGATGGAAAAAGCTATACATTGTCTACTCGTGACCTATGCAGTCAAGCGAGAAAAGCAAATATCAATTATTGAAATGACGGGATAAGGGTGTTCAGCGATAATGATAAGTTGCTGTAAATAGTTCCTTATCACCGTAAAACTAAGATCTTTGGTGGTTTTTTAGAAAGAACAGGCATAAATAAAAGAGATAGGAATAGAATGGGTATAAAGCGAGAAGTCCGCACAGGAGTTCGAAAGATGATATTTGAAAGCAGAGCTTTTACAACATTAATAGGAGTGATGATTCCGTTTTTAGGTACGACACTTGGTGCTTCTATGGTATTCTTTATGAAAAATGAGTTTAAAATAAATCTGCAGCGGTTTTTATTAGGATTTGCCTCAGGAGTAATGATTGCGGCATCTGTTTGGTCGCTTTTAATTCCGGCAATTGATCAGTCAGCATCATACGGTAAAGCGGCATGGGTGCCTGCTGCTGTAGGGTTTTTAGTTGGAATCACATTTTTTCTGCTATTAGATAAGATTACTCCCTATCTGCGTGCTAAGGCAAAACAGGCAGAGGGAATAACAAAAAAAATTAAACGGGAATCCATGCTGTTTTTGGCGGTTACACTTCACAATATTCCAGAAGGAATGGCGGTTGGAGTAGTATTTGCCGGGATGCTTTCCAAAAGAGCGGAGATTTCCGCCGCTGCAGCAATGGCTCTTTCGGTTGGGATTTCTATTCAAAACTTTCCAGAAGGGGCAATTGTATCAATGCCAATTAAAGCGGAAACGGGATCGAAAAGACAGGCATTTTGGTATGGATTTGCTTCTGGTATAGTAGAGCCGGCGGCAGCAGGATTTACTCTTTTACTTACGGCTGTAGTGGTGCCGGTGCTGCCCTATCTGCTGGCATTTGCGGCGGGGGCAATGATCTATGTGGTAGTGGAGGAGTTGATACCCGACTTTCAAAAGAATAAAAATTCCGATATTGGAATGATTGGAGTAGCGATAGGATTTGCCTTAATGATGATTTTAGATGTGGCACTTGGATAAAAATAAGGAAAAAGGGCTTGCTAAGAATACAAAATTCTCAGTATAATAAAACGGATCGAGAAAAAATAAGATACGGAGGAAGAGAAGTAGAAATGGATAAGGATATGACAAAAGGTCCGCTGTTTCCGCTGCTGATTCATTTTACGATTCCTTTGGTATTAGGGAATCTGCTTCAGCTTACTTATAATGCAGTGGACAGTATTGTGGTTGGAAAATATGTGGGAAAGGTGGCATTGGCGGCGGTTGGAACCAGTAATCCGTTGATGACACTGATTATTCTGTTTATACAGGGAATTTGTTTAGGGGCAGGAGTTTTAATCGGCACCATATATGGGGCAAAGGATGAGAAACGGCTGAAATCTCAGATTAGTACAACTATGATAGCGGGATTGATATTTTCGGCAGTAATGACCGGGGTGAGCATGATATTGGCTCCGTGGCTGCTGGGTTTGCTTCAGACCGATCCGGTAATTATTCCAGAGGCAGTTTTATATCTGCGGATTGTATTTTGTGGTTTAATTTTTAACTTTATCTATAATTTTTTTGCAAGTACCCTGCGGGCTATGGGAGACAGCCGTTCACCGCTTTATTTTTTGGGAATCAGTGCAGGAATTAATATTTTAGGGGATTTGTTTTTTGTAGTGGTTCTTCGAATGGGAACGGCTGGATGTGCTATCAGTACGGTAATCAGTGAAGGGCTAAGCTGTCTGTTTTGCTGGCAGTATATTAAAAAGAAAGTGCCGATTTTAAATCTGGGGCGGGAGTGGTTTCGGTTTGAACGATCTCTTTTAAAGGAGACACTAAGGTATGGATTGGTTAGTGCTATGCAGCAGTCTACTGTGCAGATTGGAAAGATTGGAATACAGACGATTGTAAATACACTTGGGGTAACGGCAACGGCGGCTTTTAGTGCGATTAATCGGATTGATGATTTTGCCTATATTCCAGAACAGAATATTGCTCATGCGATGACCAGTGTAATGGCACAAAATCGTGGAGCAGGAAAGAGAGAGCGGGTATTAAAGGTGTTTCGGATTGGGATGGGAATTGAAGTGGTGTATGGGATTTTGGCAGGAGCGGTACTGCTTGGGTTTGCAAGACCAATTATGACGCTTTTTACGGAGGATGCAGAAACGATTGGGATGGGGATGACCTATTTGCATTTAATTGCTTTTATGTATTTGCTGCCTTCTCTTACAAATGGGATTCAAGGGTATTTTCGGGGAATTGGGGATATGAAGATTACGCTTTGGAGCAGCATGATTAATTTTTTGGTTCGAGTAGTTTGCTGTGCTTGGCTGGTGTTTTTTGGCGGAATGGGGATTGATGCACTGCCTTGGGCTTATCTGGCGGGGTGGGTGGTTATGCTTTTGTATGAGCTTCCTTATTTGATTCGAGGAGGGATGGTGA
>CAJUEI010000308.1 GCA_910585255.1 uncultured Lachnospiraceae bacterium | reverse complement strand
GCAGGAGGCTAAACACGTGCCTTTTTTTGTCATCAGAAGATGACAAAAAATCCTAAAGGATTGACAGAAGTCTAAAAGCTTCTAGCTTTTCTCCGAAGTCACAGCGTACCCCTGATGCTCTCTGGCTGTATGATTCTGCAGGTTATGTTTTTTCTTTTTGTTAAGTTTGGGTATTCTTCTAAAGGGTATGTATTTTGTAGAAGATAGGATTGCTTTGTGAAAAGAGATATGTTAGAATAGAGCAAATCATTTACTGTTAAGGCTGTTTTTGAAAGGAGAAAGTATGAAAACATTGCAGCGGGTTGTGGCATTAGGCGGTGCAGTTCTGTTAGCGGGAATGTATTTGCTGACGTTAGTAGCTGCTTTCGTGGATCGTTCGGCAGGACGAGCATGGTTAAAGGCAAGTGTTACTGTTACGATTTTAGTTCCTGTTTTACTCTATGCGATTTTATTGATAAAGCGAGGATTACAGGGAAAAGATGGAAAGAGAGAAAGAGCAGAAAAATGAAAATTTGTACCGAACGCATGTTGATAGGCGGCGTTCGGTACAGAGAAAATTACATAAAAAAATAACGGTTAATCGAGCAGTTCTTTAATGTGCAAATCGGTACGTACAGCTAGATCTACAAAGGTAGATCCGATTTGTACCAAAGGGCGGGAGAGATTGTATTTATTGATCAATACAATTTGGGCACGTTCGCCGTTGCTTAGTAATACGGTATGCTGAATAAAATTATAGGTAACTTTCGATAGAAAAGTCATTAGCATCTGTGAGTCAAATTTGTGATAACCATCTTTTTCTAATTCTTTTAGTACCAGAAAGGGAGAAAGAGTTTTGGCTCCGTCTTCTTTCATAATTAAAGTGTCATAAACATCGGCTATTGCTATAATACGAGAAATCGGGTTGATGTTTTTGGATGGTACTTGTAAGGGAAAGCCGCTTTGATCGAGCCGTTCATGATGAGTAAGTACGGCTTGTTTAATACGGATATCAATGGCTTTATCTTTAATTAGGTTATAGCCAAGTATCGTATGTTTATCGTATTTTCCTCTTTCTAGTTCCTGTTTAAATGTGAAATCTTTCATTTCATTTTCCGGAAGTTTTAAGATGCCAATATCGTGCAGAAGTGCAGAAATAGCAATCGGTTCGAGATCGGATGGATGAAAATCCATCCATTTTGCAAGGATTTGAGCAAGTAGAGCCACATTGATGGAGTGAGTATAGAGATTTTCTGCATTTTTCTTCATATGAAACAGCATATCACATAGATTCATATCATTTTCTGATTTCTCCACAATCTGATTTAGCATGCTTAGAAGAACCGGTACATCGACATCATTGTTTTTTTCTGCAATTTCCCGCAGATTTTCGGAAAGGGTATCTTCTGCTATCTGAAAACGTTCTTTAAATTCTGCAAATTTTTGTTCGTTGATTTTTGGGGCATCTCCGGGGACAGGAGAGGCAACAGGAGCGGGAAAACCGTCTGTTTGATAGTCTACAATAACATATTCGATAAAATGTCTGGCTAAAAGAGTCATAACGTCTTTGGTTACTGCTGTACCTTCCGGTATAAGGATTGCACCGGAGCGAGAGTGAACGTTGTTTGCAATGACCATACCTTTTCGCAGGCGGTCTGTATGTATTCGAAGATGTGACATAAATTTATCCTGCCTTGTTCTATAATACTTGTTTGATAGAAGTATTATAACTGATTTAGAGAAGAAAGAAAAGTCTAAATAATTGAATTTATAAAAAAAATGTTGTACACTGAAGGAAGTCGGCAGGAAGAGAGAGCTTGTTGCTGCTGAAATTATAGACAGAAGGGAATGAAAAAAATGGATGAAAATCGGATTTTATTGTGGGAGAATGGAAAAATTCCGTTTTATAGAGAGGAATATAATTCTGGTGTAAATGAAAATATTGCTACATTGACTCCGTTTTTGCAGAGAGATCAAAAGATGCATGGGGCGGTAATTGTATTTCCGGGAGGAGGATATACACACCGTTCAGAAAAGGAGGGAGAACCGGTAGCGGCTTATTTGAATTCGCTTGGATTTCATGCGTTTGTATTGAATTATCGGGTGATGCCTTATCATCCCTATTTGGGGTGTATAGACGGAAAGCGGGCAGTGAAGTATCTTCGGGCAAATGCAGAAAAGTGGGGGATTCGGTCTGATTGTATCGGAGTAATCGGGTTTTCAGCCGGGGCGGGAAATGCTTGTCTTGCTGCGGAGACATTTGATAAGACGGAGTATGAGATGACGGATTGGATTGATGGTTATAGTGCGAAGCCGGATTTTTGTATTTTTGGGTATGGGGCACTTAGTTTGAAGAATGAATTTTTAAGTCCGAGCGATCTTGAGATGGTGGGGCGAATTGTGCCGGAGCGGACGAGGGAGCAGTATCAGAAGGCATTTTCTTGTGATGAATTGGTTCGGGAGGAGATGCCGCCGATCTTTTTGTGGCATACGGCAGATGACAGCAGAGTGGGGGCAGGGGCTTCGATTGAATTTGTACGAAGGCTGCAGGAAAAGGGAAATACGTATGAGTTTCATATTTTTCCAAAGGGAGAACATGGACATTCCGTGACGGATGCGGAAAAGATACCGGGGGTGTGCCAGTGGATGAGATTGGCGGAGGATTGGATGAGGCGGGAGGGGTGGTTGGATTCGGATTCTTAGAGGGGGAAGGGGGAGGGGACGCCGGAGTGGGGAAGCGATCCTTTTTTGCTGCTCCGCTCTTCGGAAAGGAAGAAAGTCTAATGCTTCTGGAGTTAGGTGTATCCAGTCGGACGGAACGGGGTGCAATTCGCCCGTACAGCGGGCTAAACACACCCCTTTTTTGCCATTCAA
>CAJUEI010000307.1 GCA_910585255.1 uncultured Lachnospiraceae bacterium | reverse complement strand
ATACCAGTCGTGCCGGAGGGGCTTTGGATCAAGTGTGAAGGGTGTGGGCAGATGCTGTATCGGGAGGACTGGACAGAAAATTGGAAAGTTTGTCCGAAGTGTGGACTGCATGGGCGTATGACGGTAAGGGAGCGGCTGATTATGCTGGCGGATGAGAGTTCTTTTCGGGAATGGGATAAAGAACTGGAGGGAAAAAATCCTCTGCAGTTTCCAGATTATGAGAAAAAACTTGCCAGAGCGAAAGAAACGACAGGGCTTGTAGAAGCGGTGGTAACAGGGGAGATTACTATTTATGGACAGAGAGCGGCGATAGCGGTTTGTGATGCCGGATTTATGATGGCAAGTATGGGAGAAGCCGTAGGGGAGAAGATTACAAGGGCAGCAGAGAGGGCGGTATGCTGTAAACTGCCGATGATTTTATATACAGCAAGCGGCGGGGCACGGATGCAGGAGGGGATTGTTTCGCTTATGCAGATGGCAAAGACATCCGCAGCATTAAAAAGGCACAGTAAGGCGGGGTTGCTTACGATAGTGGTGTTGACTGATCCAACAACGGGAGGAGTAACTGCCAGTTTTGCTATGCTTGGAGATATTATTCTTGCCGAGCCAGGGGCTTTGATCGGATTTGCTGGTCCAAGGGTAATTGAGCAGACAATCGGGCAGAAGCTGCCGGAGGGATTTCAGAGGGCAGAGTTTTTGCTGGAACATGGATTTGTGGATGCGATTGCGGCACGCAAGGAGCAGAAGGAACTGTTGGGACGAATTCTGCGGTATCATGTAAAGCCAAATCGGGAAGTGCATATGGGAAGGGATACGAGCTTTTTAAAAGAACGGGATCGGGTGATTCAGAGTCAGAGAGGGCAATTAGCATTAGAAGAAAAAGAGAGTGGCAGAGGAAATGCTTGGGATCGGGTATTGGCTTCCCGGAGTGCTGGACGGCTGACGGCAATGGATTTTATTCCTCGGATCTTTCGTGGTTTTTTGGAATTTCACGGCGATCGGCTTTTTGGGGATGATTTGGCGGTTGTAGGGGGGATTGCTGTAATTGGCAGAATTCCGGTTACGGTGATTGCACAGCAGAAAGGGAAGAGTACAAAGGAGAATATCCGCAGAAATTTTGGTATGCCAAAGCCGGAGGGCTATCGGAAGGCACTCCGTCTAATGAAGCAGGCGGAGAAGTTTGGACGTCCCATTATTTGTTTTGTGGATACGCCGGGGGCGTTTTGCGGAATTGAGGCTGAGGAACGTGGACAGGGAGAGGCGATTGCCAGAAATTTATATGAGATGGCGGATCTTCGGGTTCCGGTGCTGTCGATTTTTATTGGTGAAGGAGGCAGCGGAGGGGCGTTGGCTCTTGCTGTAGCAAATGAAGTCTGGATGATGGAAAATGCGACTTATTCGATTTTATCGCCGGAGGGGTTTGCTTCTATTTTGTGGAAGGATAGTAAACGGGCAAAGGAAGCGGCGGATGTGATGCGGATAACGGCACAGGATTTAAAGGAATTAGGGGTTGTTGATCGGATTATTCCAGAGTACTGTGAGAAGAAGGAAGAGGAAGCAGAGGAGTATGCCGGGTATTTAAAACAGGCGATTAAGGAATTTATTCAGATATATACAAAAAAAAGTGGAGAAGAATTGGAGGAACAGCGGTATCAGCGTTTTCGCAGTTATTAAAAGGGAAAACTTGTGATTCCGCTTTTTGTGGTGTTTATAATGGTTATTGGTTTAGTTTTTGGTTTGGATTTTGGTTTAGCTTTTGGCTTAGTTTTTGGTTTAGAGGTGACGGTATGAAGGGATTGAAAATTGGAGAATTGACGGCTCCGATTCCGGTGATACAGGGCGGTATGGGAGTGGGAGTCAGTTTGGAACGGTTGGCAGGAGCTGTGGCAAGAGAGGGTGGAATCGGAGTGATTTCTACGGCTCAGATTGGATTTCGGGAGGACGGGTATGATAGGAATCCGTTAAAGACAAATCTTGCAGCGATTGGGAAAGTGGTAGGTCTGGCACGGAAGACAGCAGCAGGAGGAGTGATTGGGGCAAATATTATGGTGGCAACGCAGGAGTATGGCGAGTATGTAAAGGCGGCGGTGGAAGCGGGGGTGGATTTGATTATTTCCGGTGCGGGGCTGCCGGTGGATTTGCCTCGTTATGTGGAGGGGAGCAGGGTAAAGATTGCTCCGATTGTGTCTTCTAGGAAAGCGGCGGATGTGATTTTAAAGCTGTGGGATAGGAAGTATCGGCGGGTGCCGGATCTGGTGGTGATTGAAGGACCGGAGGCAGGGGGACATCTGGGATTTTCCCGGGAGGAGTTGGAGAGGGGGAATTTTCAGGAGTATGAGCAGGAGATAGGGCAGATTTTGGGGAAGGTTGGGGAATATGCGGAGAAGTATCAGAAGGAGATTCCTGTGGTTGTGGGGGGAGGAGTTTTTGATCGGGGAGATATGGAGCGGGTGATGCGGCTGGGAGTGAATGGGGTTCAGGTGGCTACTCGGTTTGTTACTACGGAAGAGTGTGATGCGGCGGAGGAGTATAAGCAGGCTTATATACGGTGCAAGAAGGAGGATATTGTGATTGTGGATAGTCCGGTGGGGATGCCTGGGCGGGCGATTCGGAATCGATTTTTGGAAGAGGTGGGGAGGTTTCCGGGGCGGTTTCGGGCGGAGAGGTGTCGGAGGTGTATTGCGGGGTGCGATCCTGGGAGAGTGGTGTATTGTATTAGTAGGGCTTTGATTGCTGCGGTGAAAGGGGATGTGGAGGAAGGATTGGTGTTTTGCGGGGGGAAGGCTTATCAGGCGGAAAGGATTGAGGGGGTTCGGGAGGTTATGAGGGAGTTTGAGTTGTGGGGGGATTTGTAGAGGGATTTGTAGTGCGGACGTTGGGAATAGAGGGAAAATAATTTCTGGGGCCGTTTTCACAAAGGCTTCC
>CAJUEI010000306.1 GCA_910585255.1 uncultured Lachnospiraceae bacterium | reverse complement strand
AGAGTAAATTACTCTATGAAAGCCTATTACATTAATAGGAAACAAGAAAGTAAATAATAGAAAGTGGGTGTTATATTTGGAACAAAAGGGTTACATCACTCTAACTTATCGGATGCGTTTTTATGATAAGCACTTAGATTGGCTTTCTAATACAGTAGATTTATATAATAAAGTAATCAAACATTACTATAATTTACTGGCAGAGAAGCCGGAACTATTGGATATGAGCAATTTTAATTTAATGAGAGAATTGGAAGTTATGACAGTAGGCAATAAAGAAATGAAGAAAAATGGAGAAAACATTCCTTATCCTCTTCTTAATCTTCCAACAATTCCTCTTTATTTTAGAAGAGCTGCAATCAATTATGCCATTGGCATTACTAGAAGTTTTTATTCACAAAAAGAAAAAGAAGAGCTGCAGTTAAAAGAAAGAAAGATTTCTCCCTCTTTAGCAAGTAATTTTTCCGCTGCCCCTGTATATTATAAGGGGATGTATAAGGAATGGAAAGAAAATTCGATTATGCTGAAAGTCTATACCGGAGAGAAATGGATTTGGAAAGATTATCGATTTTGCGGCAGGGCACTGCCTAAAGATGTACAGAAACTGTCTCCTTCTATTTATGTAGAAAAAAAAACAGGCATATCTTCATATACCAGTTAAGAAAACCATAGGAGATATTCAATTAGTAAAGGAACGGATGCAGACAGAAGAAGTTATCTTAGCGGTTTCATTTCCGGGAAATGACAGTATCGCTGTTGGAGCCGTTATGACAAGGGCAGGCTTGTTTCAAAAAGCGGTGTTTTTTCGGGGAGGTTCAGAAATGAAGGCTAAAAAAAATGCCCTGAAAAGAAAGCTAAAAAAAGCAAAAAAGGAACAAAAACAGGGAGAACATTTCCGAAGAAAGATTGAAAATATCAATGATTATTATGCCCATCTTATTAGCAAAAGGATTGTAGAATATTGTATTAAGGAAAATATCCGCGTGATTGCAGTACCAAATTATCAGCAGACAATCGATTTTTCGCAAAAACAGTATTTAAAGACGGATCATTTTGAATGGATTGGCAGAAGGGTAATTCGCTATTTGAAATATAAGGCGTTTTCAGCGGGAATTCTTGTCAGTGCTGTTCCTGTTGCACATGTTTCGGATTGCTGCAGTGAATGTGGCAGTAAAATTCGGCGTTATAACGAGGGGCATACGCCAGGAATACATTATTTTGGAGGACAATTATTTCTCTGTCCCAATGGACATCGAGGAAATAGCGGGTTAAATGCTGCAAAAAATATAGGAAAGAGATTTCTTTCATATTATTAATTTTTAAAATAAAAATTAGATGAGGTATATTATATAAATATAAAACGGCAATTTTGCTGTTCTATATAAATTCCGGGGAAACTGCGGATAAGAATATAGGGTAAACGCTATATTTGAAGGTACAGTGCCGCCTGTCCTGTATGGTTATATACAGACAAAGAAAGAACATATTCTGGTTGTACTGAGAGATATAGAAAAAATTGAATCAAATAAAAAATTGGATTAAATAAAAAAGAAAAAATTGGAATTGTACCAAGAAAGGCAAAACATAAAGATATGAAAAATGTATTGATTATAACAACTGTAAGTGGATTTGTTCCCCAATTTGAACGAAATAATTTAAAAATTTTACAAAATATGGGATATTGTGTACATTACGCCAGCAATTTTAAAAATCCACACTATGGTTTTGATAATCAACGCTTAAAGGGGACTGGAATTATTTGTCATCAAGTCGATTTTGATCGCTCTCCATTTTGTATAAGACAAAATTTACAAGCATACAGACAAGTAGAAGATTTATTAAAAAAAATTCCATTTGATTTTATTCACTGTCATACACCGATGGGAGGAGTAATCGGAAGACTTGCAGCCGAGAACTTTCGAAGAAAAAAACAAGAAGAGCAAACAGAAATTAAAGTCCTTTATACAGCACACGGATTTCATTTTTTTCGTGGAGCTCCTCTTCTTAACTGGCTGCTTTACTATCCGGCTGAACGATGGCTTGCCCATTATACAGATTCTTTAATTACGATAAATAACGAAGACTATAGACGGGCAAAGCGATTTCATCTTCGAAAGAATGGAACAGTCTGGAAAGTAAACGGAGTAGGAATCAATATGGAAGCCTATCAAAATATTACAATAGATAGAGAGAAAAAGAGAAAAGAATTAGGAGCGGCAGCCGATGAATTTATATTTTTAAGTGTAGGGGAATTAACAAAGCGAAAGAATCATCAAGTTGTCATTCGGGCACTTGCAGGAATAAAAGAAGAATGTAATAAAAATAAAGTTCGATATTTTATCTGTGGAGAAGGGGCAGAGCGGGAGCATTTGCTTGCCTTAATTAAAAAAAATGGTCTTGAAAAAATAGTTCGTTTATTGGGGTATCGAGATGATATAAAAGATTTACTGCTGGTATCAGACTGTTTTCTCTTTCCTTCTAAACAGGAAGGACTTCCGGTTGCTCTATTAGAAGCAGTAGCAGCAGGAAAAATTTGTATTGGTTCGGATATTAGAGGAAACAGAGAGTTAATCGCTAGGGAAAATTTAGTAAAGAGACAAAAAGTAAAAGAATATCAAAATAAAATACGGAAGGTTTTAAAAGAACATGATTTAAGAGAAGAAAAGCTAGGGCGATATAGTGAAGATGCCGTTAAAAAGAGAATGTCCATAATCTATAAACAAGTGTGTCTGAAATAACCTTCCCCTTTATAAAACCAGATAAAAGAAATATTTCAGGTGGAATCGAGCTTTTAGATTTAGGTGAAATCAAGCTTTTAGATTCAGGTAGAATCGAACGATTTTTTAGATAAGGAATAGGAAAGGAATCGGAATTATTATGAAAGACATTAAGATTTTAGTATCATGTCATAAAAAAAGTTATATATGGAAACATCCTTTTCTTTTTTCTATACAGGTAGGAGCTGCACTGGCA
>CAJUEI010000305.1 GCA_910585255.1 uncultured Lachnospiraceae bacterium | reverse complement strand
TTCAGTAGAAAGGAGTTCCCAAGAATCTCACGACTTTAGTCGTGAGAGGTTCAAAGGATCAATTTTAAAGAAAATAGTATACTTTTTTCAAAATTTACTTTATAATATAGAAAAGAGAAAAAATTGAGTTCCGGTGAAAGGAGAGACGGCTTATGAATAATAATTTGGTAATCACAATCGGAAGGCAATATGGAAGTGCAGGCAGAGAAATCGGACAGACATTAGCAAAAAGACTGGGAATTAAGTGTTATGATAAGGAACTTTTAGCAGTAGCAGCAAAAGAAAGCGGGTTATGTCATGAATTGTTCGAATCGCATGACGAGAAACCAACCAGCAGTTTTTTATATTCGCTTGTTATGGACACCTATTCTATGGGATATTCTTCCTCAGGATATATGGATATGCCAATTAACCATAAAGTTTTTTTAGCTCAGTTTGATGCAATTAAAAAACTGGCAGATCAGGAATCTTGTATTATTGTCGGACGCTGTGCAGATTATGCGTTGGAGGAATATCCGCATACATACAGTGTATTTATTCATGCAAGTTTGGAAAAACGAATTCAAAGAATCAAACGGCTTTATGAATTAACGGATGATAAAGCAAAGGATTTAATTGTAAAGACAGATAAAAAACGTGCCAGTTATTATAATTATTATTCCAGCAAAAAGTGGGGAGAAGCCAAAAGTTATGATCTGTGTGTAGACAGCGGTGTTTTAGGAGTAGAAGGTACAGTACAGTTATTAGAAGCCTATATTCGTATTAAAAAAGAAAACTTTTCATTTAATTAGACAGAAAGAATATTGAAAACAGGAAAGAGATAAGAAAACGTTATTTTTATTTCTATCCTGTTTTTTTATAATTGTTCTAAGATTTTGCTTGCTTGGATTATTCGGAGTATTTGAAAAAGAAAAGGTTCGAATAAAAATATTTTAAAGATACTGCTTGCACATTTTTATAGGATGTGTTATAATAATGATACAGCGGTTCATAATATGAAACAGTTAAGAAAAGGAGTGCAAATATGTCAGAAAAAGGAGTACAAGTAATTGAACGTACTTTTGATATTATTGAACTGTTGGCTGTAGAGCCGCAGGGGTTGGGAGTTTCTGATGTTGCAAGACGGCTTTCTCTAAATAAGAGTACTGCACACAGAATATTAAATGCGATTACAGACCGGGGGTATTTGGAAAAAACAGCAGATGGCATTTATAGCCTTGGGATGCAGTTTGTAGAATTGACCAGCCGGAAACTTGGAAGCATTGAGCTTACAACAGAAGCAAAACCGTTTTTAAATGAACTAACTGCAAAACTTGGACAATCTTCCCATTTGGCTATCTTAGACGGAAGTGATGCAGTCTATATTGATAAGGTAGAAGTAACCAAAAATCTTCGCCTTTATTCTCAGATTGGAAAAAGGATCCCCGTGTATTGTTCTGGATTGGGGAAAAGTTTACTGTTTGATACCGATAATCAAACGATTTTATCACTTTTGCGAAATTGTTCGATGGAGCGGCTGACAGAGACAACTTTATTAACGCCGGAAGCCGTATTGGAGGAAATTGAAATTGGAAGAAAACAGGGCTGGACTGTAGATAATGAAGAACATGACGAAGGAATTCGATGTATTGCAGCTCCGGTTTATGACTATCGTGGCAAAGTAATTGCCGCTATTAGTTCGGCAGGTCCGTCTAGTTTTTTTATGGCAGAAAAGGATAAAGAATACAGTAAAATTGTCTGTCAAATAGCACAAAATATTTCGGAAAGGATGGGATACCTTGGCTATCAGACAGAAAAATCATAAATGTTATCAAATATAATAAGAAAAGGAGAGAAGACATGGAATTAAGAACAGCAGCAAGCCCAAAAGATATGAAGTATTATGATACAGATCGACTTCGGGAGGAATTTTTAATTCAAAATGTATTTGTTCCAGATGAAATTAAACTGGTATACAGCCATATTGATCGTATTATTACCGGATCGGCAACCCCTGTTAATCAGACATTAGTTCTTACAGCAGGAGAGGAATTAAGGGCAGAGTATTTTTGTCAGAGACGTGAGCTTGGCGTGATCAATATTGGCGGAACTGCAGTAATTACGATTGACGGGAAAGAATACACGGTTGCTTATAAAGAAGCCATGTATATTGGAATGGGTGCAAAAGAGATTTCTTTTCGGAGTGTAGAAGCATCGAATCCGGCAAAATTATATATGAATAGTGCACCGGCTCATAAAGCGTATCCTACCGTATTAATTAAACCAGAAGGGACACCAGAAGAAGGAGTTGTCATTGTAAAAGACTGCAATAAGGTGGAATTGGGCTGCTTAGAAGATGCCAATCATCGAACTATCTGCAAGTATATTTTGCCTGGACAGGTAGAAAGTTGTCAGTTAGAGATGGGAATGACAAAGTTAGAACCAGGCAGTGTATGGAATACCATGCCTTGTCATACGCATGACAGAAGAATGGAAGTATATTTATATTTTGATGTTCCAGAAGATGCTGTAGTATTCCACTATATGGGAGAACCGACAGAAACCAGACATATTGTAATGAGAAATGAAGAAGCAGTGATTTCTCCTAGCTGGTCGATTCATTGTGCTTCTGCAACACATGCATATACCTTTATCTGGGGAATGGTTGGAGAAAATCAGGATTTTGACGATATGGACGGCGTTGCTATGAAAGATTTAAGATAAGTATGATTTTGGGTTTTGAAGCACATTTGATTGAATTATAAGAGTAATTTTCCGAAATGATATTGGCTTTGTAAAAGTATCTGTAAATTGCTCTTTATAATATACTATATTTATTAAATGGAGGTAGATGATAATGGGTTCTTTTATTGAGAAATTCTCTCTGGAAGGAAAAGTAGCATTAGTGACAGGTGCATCTTATGGGATTGGGTTTGCCATTGCAAGTGCATATGCAGCAGCAGGAGCAACGATTGTTTTTAATTATATTAAGCAGGAACTGGT
>CAJUEI010000304.1 GCA_910585255.1 uncultured Lachnospiraceae bacterium | reverse complement strand
GTACCATTTCTCCCTGAAATACTCCACAGGAATTTTCCCTGCAATCGTAAGAAACCCCCTGTCTGCTAAATCCCTGTTCATCTCTCTGAGAATCTTGTAGGATTTTCCCATGCTCACACCAAGCATCTTGGAAATGTCCTCTGCATTGTAGTAAATCTTTTCATTCATGTTATGTCCTCTCTTTCTTGTTTTTGTTTCTATATAGTATCTTTATGTTTCGTTTTTATCATATCGCAACTTTTGTTTCTTGTCAATATCTTTTGTGCTTTATTTTTTCCTTTTTATGTGGTATGATTGATTTAGTGCAAAAACACAGCTAAAACTTTAGGAGGCAGACTTATGACCGTTGGAGAAAATATACGCCGCATACGCAAAGAGCGTGGTCTTACCCAGAAACAGTTAGGCGAATTAGTTGGTGCAAGCGAAGCCTATATTCGTGCATACGAAAGCGGCAGACGCAACCCCAAGCTATCATCACTTGAAAAAATAGCAAATGCCCTTGCCGTCAATCCAGAGGTACTGGAAAATTCCGATTTTGACATGATTAAAGCCATGCACCGCTTATTCCAGATTGCTCGGCAATACAACGGACATCTTTTTGCGTGCAAAGATGATGAAGGCAATGATACAGTTGGCATACGTTTTGAAACCCTGACGCTGATGAATGCATGGTGCCAGCGTTACGAGAAATTTTTAGAAGATGTAGAAAAATGCAATGAAATCAAAGATGCAAAAAAACGTGGGGAAGCTCTGATTAAAGCTGAAACGGATTATGACCACTGGATGGACACTTACCCCGAACAGCATGGAGATGCCTTTTTCGACCTGAGTATCCAGCAGCTCCACGACCAAATTATGGAGGACACAGAACACCGTCTAATAAACAATAAGCTGGATTAAAAAATCTGTACCCAAATCGTACCCACCGCCAATTAAAAAATCCCCACAAGCCTTGATTTTTCAAGACTTGCGAGGATTTATCCTCTTACTCGAACTCAATCGTAGCCGGTGGCTTCCCGGTACAATCATAAAGCACCCGATTTACTCCCTTAACCTCATTCACAATCCTTCGGGCTACTACCCCAAGTACTTCCCAAGGAATCTGTGCACACTCTGCGGTCATAAAATCAGACGTACTCACAGCCCGGAGTGCAATAGCATAATCATAAGTCCGTTCATCCCCCATACATCCCACACTCCGCATATTCGTAAGAGCCGCAAAATACTGTCCTAGTCCTTTATCTACTCCTGCCTTCGCAATCTCCTCCCGATAAATTGCATCCGCCTCCTGTACCATTCGTACCTTTTCTGCTGTTACTTCTCCAATAATACGAATCCCCAGCCCTGGTCCTGGAAACGGCTGGCGATAAACCAAATGTTCTGGAATCCCAAGCTCCAATCCTGCTCTGCGTACCTCGTCTTTAAACAATAATCGAAGCGGCTCTATAATTTCCTTAAAATCAACATAATCTGGTAGCCCTCCTACATTGTGATGAGACTTAATTACAGCCGATTTCCCCAAACCGCTTTCAATTACATCTGGATAAATTGTACCTTGAACTAAATAATCCACAGCACCGATTTTCTTTGCTTCTTCTTCAAATACACGAATAAATTCTTCCCCAATTATCTTTCTCTTTGCTTCCGGCTCTTCCACTCCAGCCAATTTTTTATAAAATCGCTCCTGTGCATTTACACGAATAAAATTCAAATCATATGGTCCATTTACACCAAATACTTCCTCTACTTCATCCCCCTCATTTTTACGCAGCAAACCATGATCAACAAACACACAAGTAAGCTGTTTTCCAACCGCTTTTGCAAGCAGCACCGCAGCAACAGAAGAATCCACCCCACCAGACAGAGCACACAGTACCTTCCCATCTCCGACCTTCTTTCGAATAGTCTGAATTGTTGTCTCTACAAAGGAATCCATTTTCCAATCCCCTTTGCAGCCACATACCGAAAATACAAAATTAGAAAGCATCTTTAATCCTTCCTCTGTATGCATTACTTCTGGATGATACTGCACGGCATATAACTTCTTTTCTGTACATTCCATTCCCGCAACCGGACATACCGGCGTATGTGCAGTAATATGAAATCCCTCTGGAGCCTTTTCAATATAGTCGGTATGACTCATCCAACAGATTGTTTTAGCTGATACATTTTGAAATAAAACAGAAGAAGTATCTACCTCTACTTCTGTCTTTCCATATTCACTAACTGGTGCAGCTAAAACCCTGCCTCCCAATAAATGTGCCATTACTTGAGAACCATAGCAAATCCCCAAAATTGGAATTCCCATCTCAAAAATTTCTTTTGAACAGTGAGGTGCATCTTCCCCATATACACTATTAGGTCCCCCTGTAAAAATAATTCCTTTCGGATTTATCTCCTTTATCTTTTCCAGACTTAAATTATACGGATATACTTCACAATATACATTACACTCTCTAACCCTTCTTGCAATTAATTGATTATACTGTCCGCCAAAATCAAGAACCATAACCCTTTCCTGTTCCATGTCATTTCCTCCCACTCTCTAGTAATGTTTTATTTTCATCCAAAAGAATCTCTATACTTTCCGATAATTATCCTATCAAAAACTTTTTAAGAACTCTACCAAAAGCTTTCTGATAATCCTGCCAAAATCATACCATAGAACCCCAAAATCGTCAATTGTCTCCTTTCCCTTTTCATATCTATGAGGAAGCATTTGCACATAACGCTGTGCTCTGCAAACGCTGTGCTCTGCAGAATACGTGAAAAAGCAAGATTTCAGTGTGAGGGTACATTGAGAAAAAGGCTGTAAAAAATAGAAAACTTGTCAATATGAAAATATATACTTTAATAAAAGAAAACTTATAATTAATACTCTGGAGAAAATGATCATGCGGTAATTTGCAGTCCTATACAAACTGGCATATTTTTATGGAAAAATAGATGCTTATATGATAATATATAAATACAAAGATAAAAACACAACGCAAGGCAGCCTTACAGAACTGGTAGGTAGTCCAGTCACACTGATTTAGTGTAAGTAGCCCTCCCTCCTTAGGGTCGTCCGTTCTTTGTTCATTACAATCAT
>CAJUEI010000303.1 GCA_910585255.1 uncultured Lachnospiraceae bacterium | reverse complement strand
TTCAAACTCTAGCGTCCCCCTCCCCATCCCCTCCCCCATCATTTTTTTCTTTTCTTTTGCATTTTCTTATTGCGATCCCAAACATTTTAGTGTATGATAAGTCAAAGGAAATTCGGAATCCACTCCGCTACTTCCTTGATAGGTTAAAATAAAACTCCAAAGAAGGGAGGCATATTTCGTGAATTATGCAGATATCAAACGCTATGACATAGCAAACGGCACAGGGGTACGTGTTTCCCTTTTTGTCAGCGGATGTACTCATCACTGCAAAGGCTGTTTTAATTCCGAGACATGGGACTTTTCCTACGGAACCCCATTTACTCAAGAAACAATGGATACCATTCTTGAATATTGCAAGCCAGACTATATCGCTGGATTGAGTTTACTTGGCGGAGAACCATTTGAACACAGCAACCAGATCGCCCTTCTGCCTCTGGTTAAACGCTTCAAAGAACAATTCCCCCAAAAAACAATCTGGTGCTGGTCTGGCTATCTTTTTGACCAAGACATCCAAAATACAATGGCTACAAAATGGTCAGAAACCAAAGAATTTCTCTCCTATCTGGATATTTTAGTAGACGGGGAATTTATAGAAGCACAAAAGAATCAAAATCTGATTTTTAAAGGTTCTTCCAATCAGCGTATTATTCTTGTCCCGGAATCCTTAAAAGCAAATCAGATTGTCCTTTGGACTCCTCCAAATGATTAACTATACGCCAAGAAAGGATCTCTATTTTATGATAACGGATATCATTCCAATTAAAAAACTTCGTGAAAATGCCCTTATCCCTACTTATGGAACAGAATTTTCTGCCGGAGCCGATCTCTATGCCTGCATAGAACATACCGTTTCGATTCCCCCGCATGAAACCATTCTGATTCCGACCGGTCTCGCTTTTGCTATTCCAATCGGATATGCTGGTCTTATCTATGCCAGAAGCGGTCTTGCAGTAAAACGCCATATCGCCCCTGCCAATAAAGTAAGTGTAATTGACTCAGATTATCGTGGAGAACTAATGATTCCGCTTCACAATCACTCCTCTCTTTTGCAGGAAATTGCACCAAATGAACGAATTGCTCAAATTATCTTTACTCCTTACTTAAAAGGTACCTTTCAAGAAACAAACGAATTAGATGCTACCGAACGTGGAACCGGTGGTTTTGGTTCTACCGGTAAATTTTAACTATTATTTTTATTATAAAGGAGGCACTTATGAGACATTTAATCAGCCCATTGGATTTTTCAGTAGAGGAATTGGACGAATTAATGAATGTTGCTCTTGATATCAGCAAAAATCCCAAAAAATATGCGGAAGTTTGCCATGGAAAGAAAATCGCTACGTTATTTTATGAACCAAGTACCCGTACTCGTCTCAGCTTTGAAGCTGCTATGATGAATCTAGGGGGAAATGCTTTAGGATTTTCTTCGGCATCTTCTTCCTCAGCAGCAAAGGGAGAAAGTGTTGCCGATACAATTCGAATTGTATCCTGCTATGCCGATATCTGTGCCATGCGTCATCCTAAGGAAGGAGCCGCTTTAGTGGCAGCCATGAATTCCTCTATTCCGGTTATCAATGCCGGAGACGGCGGACACCAGCATCCCACTCAGACTTTAACAGACTTAATGACCATTCGGACACTAAAAGGACATTTCGATTCCCTTACGATTGGCTTATGTGGTGATTTGAAATTCGGACGGACGGTTCATTCTTTAATTAATGCACTGGTTCGCTATGACAATGTGAAATTTGTTCTGATTTCTCCAAATGAACTGCGTGTCCCTGGTTATATCCGTCATGACGTACTAGAGGCAAATGCTTCGGAATATGAAGAGGTTTCTCAATTAGAAGATGCACTTCCAAAATTGGATTTGCTCTATATGACGCGTGTGCAAAAAGAACGTTTTTTCAATGAAGAAGAATATATTCGTATGAAAGACTGCTATATTCTAGATGCAAAAAAAATGAAGCTTGCCCGTCCTGATATGCTGGTTCTGCATCCGCTTCCTCGTGTAAATGAAATCTCGGTAGAAGTGGACAAAGATCCTCGTGCCGTCTATTTTAAGCAGGTACAGTATGGTGTCTATATCCGAATGGCACTTATTTTAAAATTGTTAGAAATACAGGTTTAATTTTATTATTCTTTACTATTTTAATTTTATTATTATTTTAGAGACGGAGGTTATTGCTATGTTGAATGTAGGTGCTCTTCAGGAAGGATTTGTCTTAGATCATATTAAAGCAGGAAAAGCGATGTCCATCTATCACGATTTGGGACTGGATAAAATTGAAGACTGTGTTGCTATTATTAAAAATGCCCGCAGCAATAAAATGGGAAAAAAAGATATTATTAAAATCGAAGCCCCTATCGAAAGTATCAACTTAGATACTCTTGGATTTATCGATCATAATATTACGGTAAATATTATTCAGAATGGTCAGATTGTCGGAAAAAAGAATCTTACACATCCTAAAAAAATCAAAAATATTGTAAAATGTAAAAATCCCCGCTGTATTACTACAATAGAGCAGGAACTCGATCAGATTTTTATTTTAACAGATGAAGAACATGCTGTCTATCGCTGTCTGTATTGTGAAGAGAAATATAATTAACTATTAAAAGAAAAAGCTAAAAGAAAGCGTAGGATTACAAAATGGATTATCAAATGTTAGTTTTAGATATTGACGGCACCCTGACCACTTCCAAAAAAGAAATCAGTCCCGCCACTAAAGAGGCTCTGCTTGCCATTCAGGAAAAGGGATATCGTGTGGTATTAGCTTCCGGCAGACCTACCGGAGGAATGATTCGCTATGCCAAGGAACTGCAGTTAAAGAAATACGGAAATTATCTGCTCTCCTTTAACGGAGCACGAATTATTAACTGCAAAACAGAAGAAATTATTTATCAAAAAACCCTTCCTTCTAGTGTAATTCCCGGACTTTATCAAGAAGCCCTCCGCTGGGGAGTCGGCATTTTAGCCTATGAGGAAGACTGTATTATAGCTGGTACGCCAATCGACCGCTATATGGAAATCGAATCGAAAATCAATGCACTTCCGCTAAAAGAGGTTCAGCAATTCGATTCCTATGTTACCTTTCCTTCTAATAAATGTCTGATCACAGGAGAAC
>CAJUEI010000302.1 GCA_910585255.1 uncultured Lachnospiraceae bacterium | reverse complement strand
ATCACTCCCCACTCCAACATCCCCTTCAACCAATCACTCCCCCCTATATCCCAGCAACATCCACAATCGTAAGCACCCGATTTTCCGCATCCTCCAAACTGGTCAGCAACGCATACGCCGTATCCAAAGCCGTAAGCACATTTACTCCCGTCTCCACTGCATGCCGCCGAATCAAAAACCCATCCCGGCTTCTCTCATACCCCTGAGCCGGAATATCAATCACCAAATCCAGCTCATGACTATAGATCAAATCCATCAAATTCGGCGATTCCTGCTCCAATTTATTAATCTTCACCGCATGTACCCCATTCCGCTTTAAATACTCCGCTGTCCCAAGCGTAGCATAAATCGTATAACCAAGTGCCTCAAACCGCCTTCCCACATCCACTGCCTGTTCTTTCTCCTCATCATTTACCGTAAGCACCATCTTCCGATGTTTTGGAAGATTCACTCCAGCCCCCAAAAACGCCTTATACAGTGCCTCATTAAACTGATGTGCAATTCCCAAACATTCCCCGGTAGACTTCATCTCCGGTCCTAAATTAATATCCGCCCCCTGCAGCTTCTCAAATGAAAACACCGGCATCTTAACCGCAATATAATCCGCTTTCTTTTGAAGTCCCGGCTGATACCCCAATTCCCGAATTGTATCCCCAATGATTACTTTTGTCGCCAATTTTACAATCGGAATCCCTGTCACCTTGCTGATATAAGGCACCGTCCGAGAAGAACGAGGATTCACCTCAATCACATAGACATCATTCTGACATACAATAAACTGAATATTAATCATCCCTTTTACATGCAGTGCCCGTGCCAGCCTCTTTGTATATTCCTCAATCGTATCCACTGCCTCCTGACTGATACTCTGTGCCGGATATACCGAAATACTGTCTCCCGAATGAATCCCGGCACGTTCAATATGTTCCATAATACCAGGAATTAAAATATCTGTACCGTCACAAACAGCATCCACCTCAATTTCCTTTCCGACCAGATATTTATCCACCAAAATTGGATGTTCCTGTGCAATCCGATTAATAATCCCGATAAACTCGCGGATATCCTCATCACTAATCGCAATCCGCATCCCTTGTCCGCCCAATACATAAGATGGACGAACCAATACCGGATATCCTAAATCATTTGCCGCACGAATCGCTTCCTCACAGGTAAACACCGTATGTCCCGCCGGTCTTGGAATCTTACATTCCTCTAAGATCCGATCAAACCGCTCCCTATCCTCTGCCGCATCCACATCCTCTGCTTTTGTCCCTAAAATCGGAACCCCCATCTCTATCAAACTCTCTGTTAATTTAATTGCCGTCTGACCGCCAAACTGTACAACCGCACCATCTGGATGCTCTACTTCCACAATATTTTCTACATCTTCCGGCGTCAGCGGTTCAAAATAAAGCTTATCCGCAATATCAAAATCCGTACTGACCGTCTCTGGATTATTATTCACAATCACGGTTTCATACCCTTCCTGCCGAAATGCCCAAGTACTGTGAACAGAACAATAATCAAATTCAATTCCCTGCCCAATCCGAATTGGTCCCGAACCCAATACCAATACTTTTTTCTTTCTCCTATCGGCTTGTGCTTCTGTCTCACTTCCAAAACAGGAATAATAATAAGGCGTCTCAGCGGCAAATTCGGCGGCACAGGTATCCACCATCTTAAAAGCAGCCCGTATCTGATAGCTCTCTCTTAAGTCTTTTATTTCTCTTTCTGTCTTTTCTGTCAGTCTTCCTATCACACTATCCGGGAATTCCAGACGTTTTGCCTCTTTTAACAATTCCTCTGTCAAAGGCTCTTCTTTTAATCGCTGTTCCATCTCCACTAATACTGCAATTTTATCCAAAAACCAACTGTCAATTTTTGTAATCTCATGAATAACCGGATAAGAAATCCCTCTTCTCAGTGCCTCTGCAATCACAAAAATTCTTCTGTCATCTACCCGATGCAGTGCCTTTTCTAATTCTTTTTCTGTTAAATGGCGAAAATCGTAGGACAACAGACTGTCTACATGCTGTTCTAATGAACGCAGTGCTTTCATCAAAGCCCCCTCAAAATTAGTGCAGATACTCATAACCTCTCCGGTTGCTTTCATCTGAGTTGTCAGTGTTCTTTTGGCACTGATAAATTTATCAAACGGCAGTCTTGGAATCTTTACTACACAATAGTCTAATGCCGGTTCAAAGCTGGCATAGGTCTTTTTTGTAATCGCATTTTTAATTTCATCCAATGTATAGCCCAATGCAATCTTTGCTGCTACTTTTGCAATCGGATAACCAGTCGCTTTAGAAGCAAGTGCAGAAGAGCGGCTGACACGTGGATTGACTTCAATAACACAATATTCAAAGCTAGACGGATGCAGAGCAAACTGTACATTACAACCCCCTGTAATCTTTAATTCATCAATAATACTGAGTGCCGAAGAACGCAGCATTTGATATTCTTTATCTCCCAATGTCTGTGATGGGGCAACTACAATACTGTCCCCGGTATGCACCCCTACCGGATCTAAATTTTCCATATTGCAGACGGTAATACAATTTCCGGCACTATCCCTCATAACCTCATATTCAATCTCTTTCCACCCTGCAATACAGCGTTCCACCAAAACCTGCCCTACTCGGCTTAACCGCAGCCCATTGGCAAGAATTTCGATTAACTCTTCTTCATTCTCCGCAATTCCTCCTCCGCTTCCCCCTAATGTATAAGCAGGACGCAGAACAATCGGATAGCCAATCTCCTTGGCAAAAGCAATCCCATCCTCTAAATTTTCCACTACCAAAGAAGCCGCTACCGGCTCTTTTATCTTTTCCATTGTGATTTTAAACTCCAGCCGATCCTCTGCTTTTTTTATCGTCTCTGGAGTCGTGCCGATTAATTGTACATGATGCTCTTTTAAAAATCCGCTCTCCGCCAATTCCATCGCCAGATTTAATCCTGCCTGCCCGCCCAAAGTCGGAAGAATACTGTCCGGCTTTTCTTTTTCAATAATCTGCTCCAATACCGAAACCGTCAGCGGTTCAATATAGACCATATCCGCAATCTCTTTATCTGTCATAATTGTAGCAGGATTTGAGTTCACCAGTACTACTGTGATTCCCTCTTCTTTTAAAGACCGGCA
>CAJUEI010000301.1 GCA_910585255.1 uncultured Lachnospiraceae bacterium | reverse complement strand
AGCGGGCTAAACACACCCCTTTTTTTGCCATTCGAGAATGGCAAAAAATCCTAGGAATCGACAGAAGTCTAAGAGCTTCTAGCTTTCCTTCGAAGTCACAGCGGAAACCTAATGTACTCTGGCTGTATTGTCTTATAATTTACGTTTTTGTTTTATGAGTGTAGGGACTTGTTTAGCCGTAATTTGATTGGTTGTGTTATTTGATTATGAATGGTGTATTATTGCTGAGGTTATGAAAGATTTTGTTTGTAACGTGGGTTAAGGAGTTGGAAATTTTGGATTTATTGGGGTTTTAAAGAGTTAGTGGATATGGTAGTTGATAGGTGATGGTGTTTTTTGCTGTGAATTTGAAGAATTAGATAAACTGTAATCAGGTAGTAACTGAATAGTACAGAAGGAAAAAAAGAGTGTTGACATAAAAAGAAGGAATGTGATAGGATGACAACATCCATTTATTTTGTTTTGTTAGAAATTAGATTGGAATAGAGGACAGATTTTATTAGGGCTGTTGGGTATTTTAATCTATTATTAAATTTTATTAAAAATCTATTAGAAAATTATTATTCTTAAAATCTGAATCTGTTAGAAAATCATTATTTTTAAAGTTAAGAGTTGTTGGGAAATTATTGTTTTTAAGGTTAGGAATTGTTGAAAAGTTATTGTTTTTAAGGTTAGGATTTATTAGAAATTATTATTTTTAGAATTAAATTTTATGGAAAGCGTTGCCGTATTTTGTATTTTGTCCATCCAGAAATTGAGGTCGTGGACGGCATGGACTTCGCCATTTTTGTTCGGTGTTGTGTGTGGAATCGGTGTAAATCATGCAATCCATAACTTCAAATTTTAACTGGATAAGGCACTAGACGAGTGGTCGGAATGGGACGTTTGTTAAAATAATTAGTGTAGAAAGGGGAAGCTGGATGCAGTTAAATAGAAGAGGGATTGTTTTTTATTGGAATGGATGGATCGTTTCTTTATTGGTGTGTTTGCTGATCGGGATAGGGATTGGCTGGACTGTGGAAGAGAGTAGGATAAAGGCATCGGATTTGGCGGATGAAACGGGATTGGTACTGAGTGAGACATGGTATCGGATTACTTATCATTCAAGTGGGGGAGAGGGAGAGATGGAAGTGTCTGAGTTATCGGATGCAGGTGAAAAGCTTTCTCTTAATGAATTTTATAAAACAGGTTATAGCTTTGCTGGGTGGGCTGTTTCGGAAGGCGGTCCGGTAATGTATGCAGACGGGGCAATGTTTTATCCGACAAAAGATATGACGCTATATGCCGTATGGGAGGTAAAAAAATATGCGGTTTCTTTAGAGGGAGCGGGAGAAAATGCAAGTGGAAATTCTAGTTCTGTTTCTTATGGTTCAACTGTTTCTGTTTATGCAGGGACAAAGGAAGGATATACTTTTGCTGGTTGGAGTGTGGAAAGCGGAGAATTGGTATTGGAGGATGCATCGAGTGTGCGGCTGTCATTTTCTATGCCGGATGGGGAGGTTTGTTTATCTGCTCATTGGACTTTGAATTCTTATCAGGTTGTAGTATCGGATATAGGAGAGGGAGGCAGCGGTTCGGTCGAGGCGGTTTATCAGTCTGTAGTTACGATTCAAAGCGGAGTAAAGAAAGGGTATACGTTTGCCGGATGGATAGTGGAAGCTGGAGATGTGGTGCTTGCGGATGCCTCTGCTTCAACAACAACGTTTGTAGTCGGAACTTCTGATATAAAAATAAAAGCTCTTTGGAACGTAAATACTTATCATTTAACGGTAATAGGGGGAGGAGAGGACAGTACGGGAACCCAAGATGTGGATTTCGGAGAAAGGGTTACTGTAAATGCTGGAACAAAGGAAGGGTTTTATTTTTATAAATGGGAAGTAGCAGCAGGGAGTATAGATTCGGAAATTCTTTTTAATCGAGAGATGGTTTTTTCTATGCCGGATTCTGACTTAGAGCTGCGGGCGGTTTGGAAAGAGATAACAGAGGTAAAAGCAGAATTAAATCAGGTTTTTTATGATGCATATGACAGAGAGGGATGTTATAAAGACGGTTGTTATAATATTGGACAGAAGATTGTTATAGGAAAAGAAATGCTGGATGTTAAAATTATTTTTTCAGACGGAAGTATGGCTTCTGCAAAAATTCAGGATTATGAATTGAAAAATCAAGAGATAAAACAGCTGGGAGAAAATAGAATTGAGATTCTTTTAACGGCAGGAAACAGTGGATTTTTCTGTTTCGTACAGGTAATGGGATATTCCTCTGAATTGGATGCAGTAATAAAAGATTTGGGGCTTTCAGAAGGGGATTACAGCGGACTTGCAGTTAGAGTCGAACAAATACAGGCAGAGATTCTTCGATTGGGAGGAGAGATTGTAAAGTATGAAGAGAATCTTGCAGAGATAAAGCGGCTGCTAAGAGAGGCAGAGGAGGATGTGGATTTAACAGGTGAGTTAGGAGAACGTCTTGAGAACGTACAGGGGGCGATAGCAGAAACGATAAAACGGCTTGTACAGGTAGAGGATGAGCTCAATAAGATAGAAAGAGCAGTTATTTCTATTATAGAAGAACTTGGTTTGGATAGAGAGGAACTGGAAGGATATCAAGGTTTATTGAATCTGTTAAAGAGGATTCAAGAGGAATTAAAGAAAATAAAAACAAACGAAGCAGTAATGGTAGAAGAAGTGAATCAAATTGCAGAAAAATTAGGGATAACAGATAGGCTTTCTAGTTTTACAGATGCAGAGCAGGAGCAATTTTTTCAGGTAATTGGGACAAAAATAGATGAGATAAAAAAGCAGTTAGAACTCTGTCAGGCAGCAGTCGATCAGTTAAAAGAAAAATTTGAAATTGCAAATACAGGTTCTTTTGAAAATCAGTTAAAAGAAGTAGTAGAAAAGATAGAGTCACATATGACTTACTTAGAAGATTTAAAAGATGAAATAGAACGGCAGTTAGAAGGAGAATATGGTGAAATTCAGGTAGAAGGACTCTCTCAGATAGACGCAATTTTTGTAAGAATTCGGACATTAAAGGATCATGCAAATGGTTTAAAACAGTTTTACATTTCTTTGCAAAAGTTATTTGGTTTTGATTCTTCTAGTACAAAAGAAGAGATTTATCAAAGTATCGTAGCGATAAAAGAGAAGGTAACAGAGTATAATCAGTTTT
>CAJUEI010000300.1 GCA_910585255.1 uncultured Lachnospiraceae bacterium | reverse complement strand
TGTAGCGGGCTAAACACACCCCTTTTTTTGCCATTCGAGAATGGCAAAAAATCCTGGTGGATCGACAGAGGCATAAGACTTTCTAACTTTTCTCCGAAGTCACAGCAAAAAGGGATCGCTTCCCCGCTCCGGCTGTTTTTCTCTGCTGGAAGATTTGGTTTCTGAAAATTATAAAAAATTTCTTGACAATTGGGAAACTTGTTTTTATAATAGGGACTACAAAGCAATGAAAAGAAAAAGTACTGTTAAAGGGAACGAACAGAAAGCAGTCGGTTGATGAGAGACGCATGGGAAGTTTAACAGGAATACCTCTTGGAGCTTCACACTGAACCATTTTTATATGAAGTAGGCTGTGACGGGCATAGGGAGTGGCTCCCTGCACACGTTATCGTGCAAAGGTATAAGCGGCGGTGCTGTACCTGATAAGGCAGACAATGTGAGTTGGCTGTAAAAGAAGGTGGTAACACGGGAGAATATCCTCGTCCTTTTATAAGGGCGAGGTTTTTTTGTGTATTTGGAAAAGGCTAAATTTTTGTTTGATTGTACAGGTAGGCTGCTGTATGAGTAATTGAATTTAGAAATGGAGGAAGAAAGGGTAGACAATTTTAGAAGTGAAAGAAGAAAGGGTAGATAATTTTAGAAGTGAAAGAAGAAAGGGTGTGACAATTTTAGAAATGGAGGAAGAGGGGATATGACAATTTTAGGAATGAAAGAAGAAAGGGTATCACAATTTTAGAAATGGAGGAAGAGAGGATATGACAATTTTTGATGAATTAAAGGCAAGAGGACTTCTTGCACAGCTTACAGATGAGGAAGAGATTAAGGAGTTAATTAATCAGGGAAAGGCAACGTTTTATATTGGATTTGATCCTACGGCGGATAGTTTGCATGTGGGACATTTTATGGCACTTTGTTTAATGAAGCGGCTGCAGATGGCGGGAAATCGCCCGATTGCACTGCTTGGCGGCGGTACGGCTATGATAGGAGATCCTAGTGGGAGAAGTGATTTGCGGCAGATGATGACGAAAGAGACGATTGCTTATAATATAGAGTGTTTTAAAAAGCAGATGAGCCGATTTATTGATTTTTCAGAGGGGAAGGCATTGTTGGTAAATAATGCGGACTGGCTGATGGATTTAAATTATGTGGAGCTGTTGCGGGAAGTGGGAGTACATTTTAGTGTAAACCGTATGCTGACAGCGGAGTGTTATAAGCAGAGGATGGAAAAGGGACTGAGCTTTTTGGAATTTAATTATATGATTATGCAGAGCTATGACTTTTTTACATTATTTCAGAAATATGGCTGCAATATGCAGTTTGGAGGAGATGATCAGTGGAGCAATATGCTTGGCGGGACAGAGTTAATTCGGCGGAAATTGGGAAAAGATGCCTATGCCATGACAATTACTCTGCTGCTGAATTCTGAGGGAAATAAGATGGGAAAAACGCAGAAAGGGGCAGTGTGGCTAGATCCGAATAAAACTTCTCCATTTGAATTTTATCAGTATTGGAGAAATGTAAATGATGCAGATGTATTAAAGTTTTTGCGGATGCTGACATTTCTTCCGTTAGAGCAGATAGAAGAGATGGATACTTGGGAAGGGAGCCAATTAAATCAGGCAAAAGACATTTTGGCATTGGAATTGACCAAATTGGTTCATGGAGAGGAAGAGGCACTTAAGGCACAGGAGAGTGCAAGAGCACTGTTTTCCGGCGGAACGGATATGGCAAATATTCCTACTGCAATGCTTACAGAGGAAGATTTTACAGAGGGAAAAATTGATATTTTAGGAGTATTGGTAAAATCGGGATTAAATGCGACACGTTCTGAAGCACGCCGGGCAGTAGAACAGGGGGGTGTTACAGTAGAAGAGGAAAAAGTAACCGATGTAAAGACCACATATCAGATGGAACAGTTTGCCGGAGAAGGAATGATGGTTCGGCGTGGAAAGAAAAATTATAAGCGGGTTGTGGTAAAAGAATAAAAAGCATAGAGAAGAAGTTTTTATTAGATAAATTGCCAGATAAGAAAAATCAGTTCTTTTCTGGCAATGTTTTTTAGAATATTAGAATGGTGTGGTGATAGGATAAAAAGAGCAGATAGATTTTTAAATAAAGACAAGGAAAGAAAAACCATTCCGATTCAGATAGGGGAAAAGCGAAGGAGATTTGGATTTAGTTGGGGAAATAATGAGGAAATTTTTTTGGTGAATAATTTATTATTTTGTAAATGCTGGGAATCAGAAGAAAAAGGAATTTTGTGGCATATCTGGGAAGAAGAATTAGGGGAATTTGTGATATTTGAAGATATTGTACCATTGAAGCAGACAGATTTGGTAAGGGGTAATTCATTTGAAACAGAAATGCTGTTTGATAAGCCGGGAAAGGCAAATGATATACAATATTTGGATGGAGAGTTAAGTTTGAGGGAGAGTTATAGAGAAAACGAGGATGAAACAGGAAGTGCCGTATTTTCTTTTCAGATGCCTTTATTTGGTTCAGAGATTCAAGGAAGAGAAGAAATCAATCGAGTAATGCGGGGAGTGGAACAACTGGCTTTAAAAGATCGGGAGGATTTTTTTCAGGAAGTACAAGAGGTAAAAGAGGCTGGATATGAAGATTGTGGAAATTGGTTTAAAACATATGGATATTCTAATTTATATGTAGGGGAGCAGTATATTTCGTTTTATTGTTATATAAGAACATATGACGGAGGAATACGTCCATGGGAAGAAGCAATACCATTAACCTTTAATTGAGAAACAGGGGAATATCTTATAATGGATGAACTTTTTACAGTAAATCGCAATGCATATATGAAACGGTTAAGCAGTGCAGTTTATAAATATGCAGAATTAAGTGGAGAGGAATATTTTTGGAATGAGGGATTTGATCAGAATGTGCTGGTGAAAGAGTTTAAGCCTTATTGTTTTTATCTTACATCGGATGGCATTGTGCTTTGTTATGGACGCTATGAAGTTGCTCCAGGAGCTGCAGGAGATCCTGCTTTTGAAATTCCTTATACTTGGTTTGAAGATATCTTTATTGGGGAGTAGGGAGAGGGAAGGGAGGACGCCAGAGTGAGGAAGTCCTTTCTTCCTGCTGTTCCGCTCTCCGAAAAGTAAGAACGTCTAATGCTTCTGGAGGGGAGGTGTATCCGGTCGGACGGAACGGGGTGCAATTCGCCCGTGTATCGGGCTAAACACACCCCTTTTTTTGCCATTCGAGAATGGCAAAAAATCCTACTGG
>CAJUEI010000299.1 GCA_910585255.1 uncultured Lachnospiraceae bacterium | reverse complement strand
GAAGAACAGTAATAATAAAAGAATAAAAAAGAAAATAGTAAAAAGCGGAGCAGGAGGCAAAAAAGATGAATACACCATTATCATGGATTCAGGCATATGTACCAGATCTTGAGGTTACAGAACAGGAATATACCGATGCGATGACACTATCTGGAACAAAAGTAGAAAATTATATAAAATTTGATAAAAACTTAGAGAAGATTGTAGTCGGACAGATTGAGAAAATTGAGAAGCATCCCGATGCAGATAAACTGGTAATTTGTCAGGTAAATATTGGAGAGGAAACCATTCAGATTGTGACTGGTGCACCAAATGTAAAAGAAGGACAGAAGGTTCCGGTTGTATTGGACGGCGGAAAGGTTGCAGGGGGGCATGATGGTTCTCCTCTGCCGGAAGACGGAATTAAGATTAAAAAGGGAAAGTTAAGGGGAGTGGAGTCCTTTGGAATGATGTGTTCCATTGAAGAATTGGGCTGTTCCAAGGAAATGTATCCAGACGCACCGGAAAACGGCATCTATATTTTAAAGGAGGATACAAAAGTTGGAGCAGATGCTGTGGAGGTATTAGGGCTTCATGATGCAGTATTTGAGTATGAAATTACTTCCAATCGTGTGGATTGTTATAGTGTATTGGGAATTGCACGAGAGGCAGCAGTAACGTTTCATAAAAAATTTATCCCTCCTGTTGTAATAGAGACTGGGAATAAGGAGGATATCCATGACTTTATCTCGGTAGAAGTGCGAGATAAGGAGTTATGTCCTCGCTATTGTGCCAGAATGGTAAAAAATATTAAGTTGGCTCCTTCGCCGGAGTGGATGCAGAGACGTCTTGCAGCTTGCGGAATTCGTCCGATTAACAATATTGTAGATATTACCAATTATGTAATGGAAGAGTATGGACAGCCGATGCATGCCTATGATATGGCGACTTTGGAAGGAAAGAAAATTGTGGTAAGCCGTGCAGAGGAGAAAGAAGAATTTCAGACCTTAGATGGACAGGTAAGAAAATTAGATTCTTCGATTCTGATGATTCGTGACGGAGTAAAAGCAGTTGGAATTGCAGGAATTATGGGAGGAGAAAATTCTAAGATTACTGATGATGTAAAAGATATGCTGTTTGAGGCAGCTTGTTTTTACGGTACGAATATTCGGCTTTCGGCAAAAAAAGTCGGGCTGCGGACAGAGGCTTCTGGAAAATTTGAAAAGGGGTTAGATCCAAATAATGCAGAGCAGGCGATTCAGCGTGCCTGTCAGTTAATAGAAGAATTAGGAGCTGGAGAAGTAGTCGGAGGGATTATCGATATCTATGATATGCCAAGGGAGCCAAAGCGGATTTTATTTGATCCGAATTGGATTAATAAGCTGTTAGGAACCTGTATTGCAGAACAAGAGATGCTGACTATTTTTGAACAGTTAGAATTGGGATATGATGCAGCTTCTAAAGAAGTGATTGTACCAACTTTTCGTCAGGATTTAGAATGTGAGGCGGATTTGGCAGAAGAAGTGGCACGGTTTTATGGATATGACAATATTCCTACTACGCTTCCTAGCGGAGAGGCAACAACAGGAAAACTTTCTTTTAAGCTGCGGATAGAAGAAATTGCAAGAAATATAGCAGAATACTGCGGATTTTCACAGGCAATGACCTATTCATTTGAAAGTCCGAAGGTCTATGATAAGTTGTTGATTCCACAGGACTCGGCACTTCGGCAGGCAGTAACGATTATGAATCCGTTGGGAGAAGATTTTAGTATTATGCGGACAACATCATTAAATGGTATGCTGAGTTCTCTGTCAACGAATTACAATAGAAGAAATAAAGCAGTAAAATTATATGAACTTGGAAATATCTATCTGCCGAAAAAATTGCCGCTTACGGAGCTGCCGGAGGAACGGATGCAGTTTACGCTGGGAATGTATGGAGACGGTGATTTTTATACGATGAAGGGAGTAGTGGAAGAGTTTTTAGAAAAGATTGGGGCAACAGAGAAGATTGGTTATCATCCAGAAGAGAAAAAGCCGTTTTTACATC
This sequence comes from uncultured Lachnospiraceae bacterium, assembly GCA_910585255.1. GTDB lineage: Bacteria > Bacillota > Clostridia > Lachnospirales > Lachnospiraceae > MGBC114844. Next base: position 1,229 of record CAJUEI010000299.1, on the reverse strand, counting down.
CAGGACGGCAGGCGGAGATTGTCTATAAAAAGAAAAAAATCGGCTATATAGGAGAGGTGCATCCGCAGGTAGCAGAACAGTATGAGATTGGAGAGCGTGTATATTTGGCGGTTTTAGATATTCCGGCAATTCTTCCGATTGCAACATTTGAGCGGAAATATAGTGGAATTGCAAAGTATCCTTCTGTAACGAGAGATATTAGTATGGTAATGCCAAAAGAAATATTGGTTGGTCAGATAGAAGAGATTCTTGAGGCTAAGGGGGGACAGTATTTGGAGAGCTATGCTTTATTTGATATCTATGAGGGAAGTCAGATTATGGCAGGTTATAAGTCAGTGGCGTATTCGATTACGTTCCGAGCGGCAGATCGAACCTTAGAGGAGAAAGATGTAAGTGAAGCAATGGAGCGAATTTTAAAGGCATTAAAAGGAATTGGAATTGAGCTTCGACAGTAGACAAGAAGCAATGGGGAATTTATTTGGGAGAAAAGAGATGAATAAAAAAGAATTTTATTATAATCTGCCGGAAGAACTGATTGCACAAGACCCTTTGCTGGATCGTTCGGCTTCTAGACTGATGGTGCTGAATCGGGCAAACGGAGAGATTGCACATCGGCATTTTCGGGATATTATTACGTATTTTCAGCCGGGGGATTGTCTGGTTATTAATAATACAAAAGTGATACCAGCTCGTCTTTTTGGGAGGAAAGAGGGAACAGATGCCGGGATTGAAGTGCTTCTTTTAAAAAGGCGGGAGAACGATATCTGGGAAACACTTGTAAAGCCGGGGAAGAAAGCACGAGTGGGGACACGGATTCTTTTTGGAGATGGGGAAGAGATATTGGTTGGAGAAGTAATCGATGTTGTAGAAGAGGGAAATCGGCTGATTCAGTTTTCTTATACTGGGATTTTTGAGGAGATTTTGGATCGGTTGGGGCAGATGCCGCTGCCTCCTTATATTACCCATCCTTTGCAGGACAGGAATCGGTATCAGACGGTTTATGCAAAGTATGATGGTTCGGCAGCGGCACCGACTGCCGGACTGCATTTTACACAGGAGCTTTTAAGGCAGATTGAAGAGAAAGGGATTGTGATTGCAAATGTAACGCTTCATGTGGGGCTTGGGACTTTTCGACCAGTAAAGGTGGAAAACGTGCTGGAACATCATATGCATGCAGAGTATTATTGCGTGGAGGAGGCAGAGGCAGAGAAGATAAATCGGGTGAAGCA
>CAJUEI010000298.1 GCA_910585255.1 uncultured Lachnospiraceae bacterium | reverse complement strand
TCTGCAGGAGGCTAAACACGTGCCTTTTTCGGGCACAAGTGCCCGAAAATCCTAGCGATCGACAGAAGCCTAAGAACTTCTAGCTTTCTTTCGAAGTCACTGCAATCCAAAAAACTACCTCTCTCTGGCTGGTTACTGGCTCCGAAAATTTTTTAAAAGAAAAATAGGAAATTAAGTTTCTTCAGGAAGAAGTTCTTCCATTAATTGTGTTTGAAAAGAAGGATCGATTGTGGCACGTTCTAAATCATGGTACCGTTTTAATTGAATTAAAATTTGATTTAATTGGTTGACACGAGCTTTTCCTTCTATTTTTCCTTCTAATTTACTTTCACTACGAATTTTTTCTATAATTTCACACATTTTTTCCTGTCCCTCCTCTGTTTCTTTATAACGGTGTTTTAAACGGGAAGTAATAGGAAATTTTGGATTGTAAGCCGAATCTTTTACAAATACTTCCATTAATTCCGATACTTCCGAAAGATCTTTTTCTTTTGTATTGACATAAATTTCTTCTAGTCCGTTTTCTACTATAATACCCGTTTCCCTTACTACACGATCAACATGATATAAAGGGAGATGACTTTGAAAAGGGTCAAATTTAGAAATAAAAACAATGCATACATTTGGAACCTGTTCAAATTTTTCTCCTGGTTCAGAAAGATTTGTAGTAAGAATAGCAGCATTGTAACGAACCCGTTTTTGATGGTTATCATCATTGGCTTTTTGTACTTCAATATTGACTTGTTTTTCGTTGCTTAATTGACATTTTGCATCTAAAATAACAGAACGTCCTTGTAGATTCGTACCAGCCCATTGCGGAGCAGTATCTAATACAATAAGATTTGGATCAGAAAGAATAACCCGTAAAATTTCTTCACAAAAGGAAGGGTCTTCTGCCATTTTGCGAAACATAAGATCATCAATAGGATTTAGTTTTTTTGCAGCTTCTCGAATTTTGCTTTGGTTGCTCATATTAGTGTCCTTTTATTAAAAATGGTATATTATTACTTCAGATAGTCAAAAAATGTCAGATTCGTTTTCTTTAGGAAGAAGTATTTTTTCCTATTTATCCTCTATTGGTATTGTTTTTTTATCTTAGTAAAAATAAGTATTTACTAAGAATAGTATAACATATTTTTATAAAGAAACAACTAAAAATTAAGGGAAAATTTTTTTATTATTCTTAAGCTAAAATTAAGGATACTGTTTAAACAATATCACTTGTATCCTTTTATTATACAAAGTATAATATAGAACATAAAAAATATGAAAAATTAGCGAAAGAACGCAGTCAAATCGGATATTCGCAATCCGTTTCGCTACTTGTTCATAACTTTATCAAGGAAGTCCCAGCCCACCGCTTTCGCTTTGGCGGTTTAGAAGCGGGGGACTTCCTTGATGAGATTAAAAAAATAATAAAAAGGAGACGTTATTTTGTGAATTGCTATAAAATTATGATTGTGGATGATGAAACAGATATTTTGGATTTATTAGAAAAAGCTTTTAATAGAGAAGGATACAATAAGATTATTAAAATTGTTAATGGACTTACTGCAGTAGAAACCTGCTATAAACTTCAACCAGATTTGATTATTTTAGATGTTATGCTTCCTGATATAGATGGATATGAAGTCTGTAAACAGATTCGTGTATTTTCACACTGTCCGATTTTATTTTTATCTTCTAAAAATGATGAATTAGATAAAATATTGGGTTTATCGGTTGGAGGGGATGACTATGTAACAAAGCCGTTTAGCCCAAGAGAAGTTGTATATAGAGTAAAAGCACAGCTACGCCGTACCGAATATAAACAAAATCCGTCTAAAAATAATTTTATTCAAATAGGAGAATTTATAATTGATACAGAGGGATGTAGTGTAAAAAAGGGCAGTCATTTAATAGAATTAACTGCACGAGAATTTGAAATACTGCAGTATTTAGCGGAAAATAAAGGGCGGGTAATCAGCCGGGAACGTCTATATGAAACTGTTTGGGGCGAAGATAGTTTTGGATGTGATAATACTATTATGGTGCATATTCGGCATTTGCGTGAGAAATTAGAAGACAATCCTGCCGTTCCTCAGTATCTTATCACAATGAAAGGTTTGGGCTATAAATTGGTGAATCCATATGAAAAATAAAAATAATACCAATCCGTTTTTTCGTTTATTTGGTATAGTAATGATTTTGGTCCTTGCAGCAGTTATTGCAGGAATAGGTCTATTTTATTATATATTTGCCATTCCAGAGCCGGAGGGATTAAGCCTGGCTTCATGGCCCAACAGATTTACAGATAACTTTTCGGTTTGGTTAGAAGAGGAAGAAAATGAATTAAAAGTAAAAGACAAAGGAATCGAATATCTAGATCAATATGGCTTATGGCTGCAGATATTAGATGAAAAGGGAGAAGAAGTTTTCTCCTACCATAAACCAGATGGTTATCCGAACTATTATTTTGCATCAGAATTAATTTCGTGTTCTGTAAGTAATACTAAAAATGAAACTACGATTTTTACAGGAAGCTATAAAAGTACTAGGCAAACCTATGCCTATATGATTGGATTTCCGTATCGTATTGGCAAACATATGATTTATTATAACGGAGAAACCATAAGCCGGCTTTCGCCTATCTTTCGTACAGGCATAATCGGTATAATAATCGTTGTTTTTCTGTCTGTACTCACATATGGATTTTGGCTTTCTAAACATCTTGGAAAAATTACAAACAGTATTCGGGAAATAAGTCTGCGTACCTATATTCCATTAACGGAAAAAGGATTATTTGGCAGTATCTATATCGCTTTAAATGAAATGGACGCTGAAATTCGTCATAGTGATCAATTACAAAAGGATACCGAGAGAGTACGAAAAGAATGGATTACCAATATCACCCATGATCTAAAGACTCCTCTTTCCCCCATTAAAGGATATGCGGAACTGCTTACAGAAAATCCTGTACCAGAAAGTAATATTGTACAGGAATATGGAGAAATTATTTTAAAAAATGCGGGTTATACAGAAAAACTAATAAACGATCTCAAACTGATCTATCAGTTTGAAGCAGGTGTAATTCCCTTAGAACTGCAGAAAGTGCACCTGATACGCTATATAAGAGAATTAGTAATAGAGATCATTAACAATCCCGCCTTTTCTAATCGCAGGATAGAGTTTGAAAATACAACGGAAGATATCCTGCTTTACTTAGACAGCAAACTATTTCGCCGTGCAATAGAAAATTTGATTATCAATGCATTTACACACAATCCGCCGGATACCCAAATTACGATTTGTATAGAAAAAAGAAAGCCCAATAGGGCACAGATTATTGTACAGGATAATGGAATAGGTATCAGTAAAGAGGAACAGTTAAAACTATTT
>CAJUEI010000297.1 GCA_910585255.1 uncultured Lachnospiraceae bacterium | reverse complement strand
TGTGTTTAGCCCGTTGCACGGGCGAATTGCACCCCGGTCCGTCCGGTTGGATGCACATACCCCCAGAAGCATTAGACTTTCTTACTTTCTGGAGAGCGGAACAGCGGAAAGGAATCACTTTCCCGTTCTAGCGTCCTCCCCTCCATTCACTCCCCTCATCCTCACATCTAAAAATAAAAAAGAGTGAGAACCTCTCATTCGTCCCACTCTCCTTCTGCTATCCTTCTGCCTTCTCCACCTGTGTAATTGCCGCTTTCTGCATCGGAATACGACAGTTCTTATTATTTCCAAATTCCACAATCACCGTATCATCTGTAATATCAATCACTATCCCATAAAATCCACTGGTAGTCAATACACTATCTCCCACCTCCAATGCCTCCAACATCGCCTTTGTTCTTGCCTGCTGCTTTTTCTGAGGTCGGATTAATACAAAATAAAAAAATCCTCCAATTACGACAAGATAAAGAACCATGCCCAATATACCACCTGTTGCTGAACCTGTTAAAGCTAACATCGCTATCCTCCTAATTTTTCTATCTAGTTCTATCGGATTCCTCCGTTTTCCTATTCACCGCAGTCTTTTTGTTCCGCCAATGAAAATCCTTCCAATTTCGCCTTCTTATATTCCTGATATCTTCCCTCTTCAATCGCTTCCCGAATCTCTTCCATCAAATGATTATAAAAATATAAATTATGAAGTACACAAAGACGCATCCCCAGCATTTCCTTTGCCTTTAAAAGATGCCGAATATAAGCTCTGCTGTAACTACGGCATGCCGGACACTGACATCCTTCTTCAATCGGACTTCCGTCCAATTCATACTTTGCATTAAATAAATTAATCTTTCCATATTTGGTATAGACATGCCCATGCCGTCCATTTCTGCTTGGATAAACACAATCAAAAAAGTCAATTCCTCTATCCACCGCCTCCAAGATATTCGCCGGTGTTCCTACCCCCATCAGATAAGTAGGCTTCTCAAGCGGCAGACACGGCACGACCTGATCTAAAATCTGATACATCTGCTCATGTGTCTCTCCAACTGCCAGACCTCCAACTGCATACCCATCCAAGTCTAATTCTGCAATCTGCTTGGCATGTGCAGTACGAATATCTCCAAAAATCCCGCCCTGATTAATTCCAAACAACATCTGCTGCTGATTAATCGTACCTTCCTGCTGATTCAGCCGGTCTAACTCTGCCTTACATCGATAGAGCCATCGGGTTGTCCGATCCACAGACTGCTGCATATAAGATCGCTCCGACAGAGCAGGCGGACATTCGTCAAATGCCATTGCTATCGTAGAAGCCAGATTGGATTGAATCTGCATACTTTCTTCTGGACCCATAAAAATCTTTCGCCCGTCAATATGAGAGTGAAACTGTACGCCTTCCTCCCGGATCTTTCGCAGTCCCGCTAAAGAAAATACCTGAAATCCACCGGAATCCGTAAGAATCGGCTTATCCCATACCATAAATTTGTGAAGCCCTCCCATCTTCTTTACCACTTCATCCCCTGGACGCACATGGAGATGATACGTATTGGACAGCTCCACCTGTGTTCCGATTTCCTGCAGATCCATAGTTGATACCGCCCCTTTAATCGCCGCAGCCGTACCCACATTCATAAAGACCGGTGTCTGAATTACTCCATGCACCGTTTCAAATCGTCCCCGTTTCGCTCTTCCATCTTTTTTCAATAACGTATATGTTCCCACACTCTAAACTCCTGTCATTCTCTTTTTGCTGCCTGTTTCCTAAATGCTGTCTCTAAACTATAGTAACCTAATTAGTATAGCGAAACTGAACTGGTTTTTCAAGGAGAATTTCTCAAAATTTTCTTAATTAAATATAAAATTACGGATTTCTTCTTTCATTTTTATTCTGTTCTATATTTTATTCTGTTCTCTATTTTTCCTTTGTTCTCTTTAGTTTTTAAAACTGTGAATCGGGGCAGGAATCCGTCCGGTTCGATTTACAAATCCCTCACATCCCATCCGATTTACCGGCATAACCGGGGCATATCCAAGCAAACCGCCAAACTCCACTGTCTCCCCCACACCTTTTCCAATCACAGGAATAATCCGAACTGCCGTTGTCTTCTGATTGATCATTCCAATCGCTGCCTCGTCTGCAATAATTCCGGCAATCGTAGCAGCAGGCGTATCTCCGGGAACAGCGATCATATCCAGTCCAACCGAGCATACACAGGTCATAGCCTCTAATTTCTCAAGTGTCAGCACTCCACGAGCTGCCGCATCAATCATTCCCTGATCTTCGCTGACCGGAATAAACGCTCCACTTAATCCCCCGACATAAGAAGATGCCATTACACCGCCCTTTTTCACCTGATCATTCAGCAGAGCAAGTGCTGCTGTAGTCCCGGGAGCCCCTACACTTTCCAATCCAATTTCCTGCAAAATCTCTGCCACACTATCCCCGACAGCCGGAGTAGGTGCCAGTGACAAGTCAATAATTCCAAATGGGATAGCAAGCCGTCTAGAAGCCTCCTGTGCCACTAACTGTCCCACCCTGGTAATTTTAAATGCCGTCTTTTTTATTGTTTCGCAGAGCACTTCAAAATTCTCTCCTCGTACCTGCTCCAACGCATACTTTACCACTCCGGGGCCGCTGACTCCTACATGAATCACGGCATCTGCCTCTGTCACTCCATGAAATGCCCCTGCCATAAACGGATTGTCATCTGGGGCATTACAAAATACTACAAGTTTTGCACAGCCAAGCGAATCCTGCTCTTTTGTAAGCGTTGCCGTCTCCAGTACAATATCTCCCATTAAACGGACTGCATCCATATTCATTCCTGTCTTAGTAGAACCCACATTGACTGAACTGCAGACCCGCTCCGTACAGGCAAGTGCCTGAGGAATCGAACGAATCAGCAGCCGATCTGCCTCTGTCATTCCCTTGCTGACCAGTGCTGAATATCCTCCGATAAAATTTACCCCTACCTCATGAGCTGCCCGATCCAGTGTCTGTGCGATCTGAACAAAATCCTCCGGCGACTTACAGGCAGCTCCTCCAACCAGTGCAATCGGTGTAACAGAGATCCTCTTATTTACAATGGGAATTCCATACTCCAATTCAATTTCTTCTCCTGTTTTTACCAAATCTTTTGCCAAACTTGTAATTTTCTTATAAATTTTTCGATTTACCTCTAAAAGATCGGCATCACAGCAATCCAAAAGACTAATCCCAAGTGTAATCGTTCGAACATCCAGATTTTCCTTTTCGATCATCTTATTGGTTTCATTTACTTCGAACATATTTATCATAATTTTTCTGTCCCTTCTGTTCCATTCATTCCATTCCTGTCAAATCGGATATTCGCAATCCGCTTTGCTACTTGCTCATAACCTCATAGCTGC
>CAJUEI010000296.1 GCA_910585255.1 uncultured Lachnospiraceae bacterium | reverse complement strand
CTCCCACTGAAACAAGGAAGTCCCAACCCACCGCTTTCGCTTTGGCGGCTTAGAAGCGAGGGACTTCCTTGATGAGGTTAAATAATAAAAAGATTGCCTAAGGAGGATATATTAATATGGGATTTTTAACTGGAAAGACTGCAATTATTACCGGAGCAGGACGAGCTGTTTTAAGTGACGGCCGCTGCGGATCGATTGGTTACGGAATTGCTACCGCTTATGCAAAAGAAGGAGCCAATTTAGTAATTACTGGACGGAATGTGCAGAAATTAGCAGATGCAAAGGAAGAGTTAGAACGGCTTTATGGAATTCAGGTTTTGACTGTGGCAGCGGATGTAAATTCCGGTGCAGATAATCAGGCTGTAGTAGAAGGAGTTGTTCGCCAGACAGTTGAAAAATTTGGACGGATTGATGTACTGATTAATAATGCACAGGCTTCTGCTTCTGGTGTTTCTTTAGCGGATCATACAACAGAACAGTTTGATTTGGCTATTTATTCCGGTTTGTATGCAACTTTTTATTATATGAAGGCTTGCCATCCTTATCTGGTAGAAACAAAGGGAACCGTCATTAATTTTGCTTCTGGAGCAGGATTATTTGGAAATTATGGACAGTGTGCATACGCTGCTGCAAAGGAAGGAATTCGCGGTTTAACTCGTGTGGCTGCTACAGAGTGGGCAAAGGACGGCGTAAATGTTAATATTATCTGTCCTCTGGCTTGGACTGCTCAACTGGAGAACTTTGAAAAGGCTTATCCAGATGCATTTAAGGCAAATGTAAAGATGCCTCCTGCTGGACATTATGGAGATTCTGAGAATGAAATCGGTCGGGTTTGTGTACAGCTTGCATCTCCTGACTTTAAATATTTAACAGGAGAAACACTTACTTTAGAGGGCGGTATGGGACTTCGACCTTAAGAAATAGAGAACTGCTTTGAAAGGCTTTCGTGCACAGAAGGACTGTCTGTGCAGAAAGCCTTTTAAAATGTTGTAAGTTTATAAAACAGAGGTACAATAGAAGAAATGATAATAGAAAATAAAAATAGAGAAAGTAAAGGATTGAATGAAAATAAGGGATTGATTCTTTTAAAAAAAGGACAAAAAGGAATCTTTCATGCTATTTTTAGTCGGTTTGGATTGATTTTGGTTTTGCTGTTTTTTCAGGTGTTGATTTTGTTTAGCATTTTTCGCTGGTTTGAGGAGTTTTTACCTCATATTTTAGGAGGAACGGTGCTGTTTACGGTAGTTATGGTACTTTGGCTTTTAAATAGTCAGATTAATCCGACTGCCAAGATAACATGGTTGATTGTAATTATGCTGCTGCCGGTATTTGGAGTACTGTTATTTTTTTATACAAAGAGCGATATTGGACATCGGGCGTTAAAACAGCGAATGGCTCAGATTGTTTCGGAGGCGAAGGAAGTGATGGCACAGGAGCCGGAAGTGATGGAACGATTTGCAGAAGAAAATAAGGGGGCGGCATCGTTAGCTTTTTATATGCAGCGCAGCGGATGTCATTCGGTGTATGATCAAACAGAAGTTACGTATTTTCCTTTAGGAGAAGAGAAGTTTGCCGAATTGTTAAAGCAGTTAAGGGCAGCGAAATATTTTATTTTTATGGAGTATTTTATTATAGATGAAGGAGTGATGTGGGGACAGATATTGGAAATACTTGCGAAAAAAGCCTCTGAAGGGGTAGAGGTTCGCGTGATGTATGACGGAACCTGTGAATTTGCTCTTTTGCCCCATGACTATCCAGCACGTTTAAAAGCTTTGGGAATTCAGTGCAAGATTTTTTCTCCGGTGACACCTTTTGTTTCGACTCATTATAATTATCGGGATCATAGGAAGATTGCGGTAATTGATGGGCATACGGCATTTAACGGCGGGGTAAATCTAGCAGATGAATATATTAATCAAAAGGAAAAATTCGGACACTGGAAAGATACAGCAGTGATGTTAAAGGGAGAAGCAGTAAAGAGTTTTACTTTAATGTTTTTGCAGATGTGGGGAGTAGATGAAAGAAAAAAAGAGGAGAAGGATTATCTTTCCTATTCGGCATTGCCGGTGGAAAACGCAAAAGGCTATGTGATTCCTTATGGGGATTGTCCGCTGGATCAGGATAAATTGGGAGAACGTGTTTATATGGATATTTTAAATCGTTCTTTGAAATATGTGCACATGATGACGCCTTATCTGATTTTAGATGGAGAGATGGAGACGGCTTTAAAGTTTGCAGCCGAAAGAGGAGTAGAAGTAGTGCTTTTGCTGCCTGGGATTCCAGATAAAGCAATTCCTTATGCTTTGGCAAAGAGTCATTATCTTTCTCTATTGGAGTCAGGAGTGAAGATTTATGAATATACGCCTGGATTTGTCCATGCAAAGACGGTTGTCAGTGACAATCGGGAAGCAGTTGTTGGAACAATTAATTTAGATTATCGAAGTTTGTATCACCATTTTGAATGTGCAACTTATCTATATCAGACGGATTGTATTTCGGAGATTGAAGCAGATTTTCAGGCTACTTTGCAAAAGTGCAGGGAAGTGACAAAAGAGACGGTGCACAAGGAAAAGTGGAGTGTAAAAATGACAGGGTATTTGATGAAAGTGATGGCACCGCTTATGTAGAGAAAGAATAGAGCAAATATTGACTATTTTCCTACAAATTTTGTAGTACAGAATGGAGAACTTTATTATATTGATTTTGAGTGTAATGAATATATGGATGAATGGAATTTTGAAAATTGGGGTATTCAATATTGGTCAAAGACACCAGAGTTTCTGCAATATGTAAAAAACATTCCTAATTCAGATTGAAGATATATTTTTTGTTAGGCTGTACCGGAGAGTAAATTTATGAATAGAGCAAGAACACCTGCGACTTTAGTCGTGGGATGAATTGCTCACATATGTTAATTAAATTTCAAGTAATAATGTTAAAAATAATTGACATAACAACATACATCTGTTATCGTTTGTATAACGAGGTGATTCTATATGGAAGTGACTCATGGACGTGGATAGGTATCTTCCATCCAATATTATATTGTTTGGTGTGTAAAATACAGGCATAAAATGATTATGGCTGATATAGAGAACTGTCTGATAGGGATATGAAATAAAATAGCAAACGATTATCCATTTCAGATATTAGAATGTAATACAGAGAAAGACCTTATCCATCTTCTTATCAATGGTTCCCCACAACATGACATACCTGATAGGAGAAAGGCATGAAAAGGCGTATCTGCTCGGTTCCTTATGAAAGAATTTAGAGAAGAATGAAAAAAGAAAGTATGGGGAGGACATTTATGGAATCCATCCGATTTTGTGGCAACGGTATCTGAAAATATAGAAGAACGGATTCAAAACGATATTCCGAACCAAAAGAAAAAGTGAGGGGAAAGATTCCATGGAAAAAGCTTATCAATACCGCATCTATCCAAATAAAAAGCAAAAAGAAATCCTTGCGAAAACGTTTGGATGCTGTC
>CAJUEI010000295.1 GCA_910585255.1 uncultured Lachnospiraceae bacterium | reverse complement strand
CCCAAAAATCTCCATTTTCTATTCCCGAATTCCAAGAAATGCCCCCAAATTTCCTCTTTTTCCCTGAGTAGCACGATGAGAAAAAAGATACTCCGAATTACAGCAAGTACAAATATCCGCTGTAAAAAGATGCTCCTTCTCTACCCCGCTTTGCAACAGAATCTTCTGATTTGCCTTCCGCAAATCCAGTTGATACTTTCCGTTTCCCTTCTCCCTTACTATCCCCTCTAAATCCATTTCTTTCTGAAATTCCAAAACCACCTCTTCCCCAACCTCATAACAATCCCCGCAGATACAAGGACCAATTCCAACCAATACCTCCTCTGCTCGTGTTCCAAATACTTCTCCCATCGCTTTCAGTGTTTCCCGTCCAATCTGAGCTACCGTTCCCCTCCATCCCGAATGAGAAAGAGCAACCGCCCGATGTACGGGATCGGCAAAATAAATCGGCACACAATCCGCAAAAGTAGCCACCAGCGTCACCCCCGGCTGATCCGTCATCAGTCCGTCATACCCACACAAAGCAGCAGGACGAACCGTCCCTTCCCCATAGTCCTCCGCCGTTACCAGATGAATCCGATTTCCATGTACCAGTCTGCTTCGGACAAACCTTCTCACATCCATTCCAAGCACAGCCGCTATCCGCCTATAATTCTCCCGTACATGTTCTTCTGTATCCTCTGCATCCTCTCGAAAATTCATACTGGCATAAATCCCCTGGCTTACGCCTCCCATCCGTGTAGAAAAACAATGAGCAAGCCAAGCCTGCTCTTCCAAAGCCGGAAAAGTCAGATAAACCAATTCTCCCAACTGATTTACTCTTAACACCTCTTCTCCCTCACAGATCCGCTTCCACTTCAACCTACATCCCTCCAAACGCATTTCGAATCAAAAAAATCTCCTCGCCCAAAACCGCAACCACATCAAAGCGGCACTGCACTTCCCTTCCATAATAAAAACAGTACAGATAATACTCCGCCGCACCATAAATCCTCTGCTGCTTCCTCTTATCAACCGCCTCCAAAGGCTCTCCCAACTTAGCCGTCTTCCGATATTTAACCTCAACAAATACCAGCGATTCCTTCTCCCTTGCAATCAGATCAATCTCTCCCCGCCGACAGCGAAAATTTCTCTCCAAAATCTGATACCCCTGCACCGTCAGATACTCCGCTGCCCTCTGTTCATACTGCATCCCTACCGCATAGTGATTCCCCATCTGTCCTCTCTTTCCTTCCCTATCGTTTCTGCATCTTATGCTTTAGCTTATCCATATCGTCTACAAACACTAAAATCTCTGCCACCACTTCATACAATTCGGGAGGAATCGTATCCCCAATTTCCAATTTAGCCAATGTCTTAGCCAACTTTTCATCCTGATAAACCGGAACATCCGCTTCCCTTGCCGTTTCCAAAATCTTTTCCGCTAAAGCACCCTTTCCGGTTGCCAAAATACGAGGTGCCGTATCCCCCGGATCATAAGCCAGTGCAATCGCCTGCTTTGGCTTTTCTTCCAATGTCTGATTCTTTTTTTTCTCCACCTTGCACCAACCCTCTCTCTTCCTCTGCCATCACGCACGTACATCAAAAGAAAACCGTGTCAGCTTTACCGTCTTTTTATCCCGATTCACAATATCCTGAAAAAAATCCGGCTTACTCTCCTTTTGTACCCCTTTTTCCGTTTTCTTCTTTAACTGTACCGTACTGCTCATCTGATAGCCCTTCCGATTCAGTCTCTCATTCAATTCCTCTATATGATCCCCTACAAACTCCAGCATCTCCTCCGACTCCAAAGTAAAATCCGTATTCACCCGCAAATCCGTCATTCGAATAAAAACATCCACATTTCCAAGTGTCTCCAATTCCAAATGAAGCAATGCCGTCAGCTCCTCCCCCTTTTTCCGAAGCAGATTTTTCTTTGTATAGACATAGAGATCCCCATGTCCATTCTCCTCTGTAAATTTCAGCGGAAGCTGCACATAATTCAGCATTTCATTCATCGCCCCCATAAATTTAACATTTCCATTTACCTCAGATGTCGTCTTTGCAAGAGCACTTTCCCCTTTTCCATACTCTTCCATTACCTTTTGTGCCTTCTGTGTCCGCTCCATTAACTTCTGATAAAAATTTGACACCGCACGTTCCTCCTCTAACATCCGAGGATCCAAAAGCATCTTATCATTTAAAGCAGAATGTAACAATGTACGAAGCCCGTCATTCCGAAACAAACTCCCCAAATGCTCCTTTGACATCGATTTATGTGCAACCACTGTCTGCAGCTTCTTTAAAATCTCCTCTGGAGCACTCTCCTCCGATTCAATCAGATGCAGCAACTCTCGCTGCTCCGGATCAATCTCCCTTTCTATCTCCTCTCCGCCTTCTAATTCCTCTCCAAACAAAAGCAGCAACTCCTGTTTCTGTTCCTCCGAAAGAGGATTTACCGACCCCTGTCCTTTCTCTGCAACAGTAAGCTCTAATGCATCCATCACATCATTCCAAAGCATTACCGCATCTTCCGTATCCTCCTCTGCCATCTCCGAAAAAAGATGCAGCATCTCATCCGGCATAGCAGAAGTCTGCTCCAATATCTGATACTCATTATTCTTATAATTCCCATACTGCGTCACCATCTCTTCATTCAGAGGAATCTGATACTTCTCCAGCCCAACAATCGTATCCGCATCCGCCTGAGGAAAAAGAGCCAATTCCTTTGCATACTTTTGGACCGTCTGTGCATCCACCGGAATCTGTTCCTTCATCATACTCTTTATTAACTCCAAATTTTTCTCACTGACTTCTACTCCTGCCTCCCCAAGAATCCTTGCCAAAACCAGATTTCCCGCCTGCTCCATCGAAGTCCGATCCTTTGGCACCAGCACAATCTGCTGCCCATCATTCGACTTCACCGTAAACATCGCCCGCTGCCCAATTACATACTCAAAATTTTCCGTCAGCCTAGCCGTAACACTCTGATTATTACTCAACATAATCTCAACAAGAGATCCACGAATATCCGTAATATTCCCAGCCACAACCTGCCCAGGCATCAGTCCAAACACCTTAGCAGAACTTCCCTGCACAGCCTGCTGTGTCCCTGCCTTTTCCGCCCCTGTCGTCTGATTCTGCGTATTTGCCGCACCAGTATCCGGCTTTTGATTCTTTAACGACTGTACTGTATTATAAATCCTTTGAATATCCATCCCAAACCTCCCCCTTCTCTGCCAAACCTTTCTAAACCAAGTCCAACTATATCTAAAAATATAGATACTGCAGTTTCATCAATCTCCGCCAAACCTCTATCTCTAAACCAAATCCAACCCTCTAAACAAAACAACAATAAGAATAACACTAAAAACGCCAAAATAAATTCTCCCCAAAGCTGCCGTTCCAATTCTTCCGGTCAGAACAAACAGGGAGCAGGATAGGGGGAATCTCTGCAGGGGTATTGCTTCCCGCCGGCACTTAGGCACTGTTTTTTAGTGCCTTATGTGTCCGCTGCGAGGAAGCCTTAGTGCAAACGGCCCCAGCAG
>CAJUEI010000294.1 GCA_910585255.1 uncultured Lachnospiraceae bacterium | reverse complement strand
TTTGTTCCAATTCAGATAGAGGAGCAAGAAGAGGATTTGCAGGAAGAATTAGTAATAGAGTGGGAAATACAAAAAGAAAGCAAAATATTATTTAGACAGGAACCATTGTTAAAAGAACAAGAGAAATTAGAGGAATGGTACGGAATGGACAGAAAATTGACGGATTCCGAATGGGATGCTCTGACACAGATGATTTTGTCGGAAGCACGAGGGGAATCGTTTGAAGTACAGTATTATATTGCCTGTGTTGTTTTAAATCGGGTGGACAGTGACTATTTTCCCAATACAGTGGAAGAGGTGATCTATCAGACCAATCCGGTGCAGTTTCAGGGGGCTTGGGATAAGAATCACTATGAGCCGTCACAGGGTGTACTGGAGGCAATACAGACTGCTTTGGAAGAAAATCGAACACCTTCGGATATGTATTATTTTACCTCGGAGGGGTGGCTTCCTGGTACAGAGGCTTGGAAACAGGTTGGAGGGATGTGGTTTTCCTGTCAGGAGTAGGATTGGAAAAAGAGAATAGAGAGGAGAATAGAACGGATGAAGATAAAGTGGAAGAAACTTTTGGCTACGGCTCTTTCTGTTGTTATGACTGCCGCAAGTATAGTACCCTTACAGGCAGTTGATACCGGCTGGAAAAAGGATGCATCGGGCTGGCAGTATCAGAGAGAGGGAAGGGCTGTTTCGGCAGATAGTTGGATGAAAGAGGGAGAAAATTGGTATCACTTTGATTCTGAGGGTTATATGCAGACAGGGTGGTTTCAGGATACAGATAAGAAGTGGTATTTTTTGGATTATCACACCGGGGCAATGAAGACCGGATGGGTTAAGCCGGCGGACGGCAAGTGGTATTTCTTGGATTATCATACCGGAGCGATGAAGACCGGATGGATTAAGCCAATGGACGGCAAGTGGTATTTTATGGATCATAAGACCGGAGCGATGCAGACGGGGTGGTTTAAAGATGCTGGTAATAAGTGGTACTATTTGGATTCCGTGTCCGGTGAAATGCGGACAGGGAAAGTGACAATACAAGGAGTTTCATGGACTTTGCAGGCGGATGGTGTTTGGGACGGAAAGAATGGTGTGACAGAAAGTCTGGCATGGGTTTCAAGCGGCTTTCGTTCAGATTCTGATAAATCAGATGAGGATGTCTCGGAACAGAAACCGGCTTTTGTAGTCGATAAGAAGACAGGAAATGTGACAATTTATAAGGAAGGGGTTTATTCTGCAGATAGATTGGGAATTCGTGAAATTCAAGATCTGACGATTTCGGAACAGGTAGGAGACGGTGATATTACACTAGATGGTCTGACGGTAAACGGAACGACAACGATTGCCGGAGGCGGAGAGAATACCGTACATATTGTAAATTGTAAGCTGCGGATTGTAATAGCAGCAAAACGCTTGATAGGGGGAAAAAATCCGCTGCATATTTCTTTTGAAGGAAACACAACGGTTTCGGAAGCAGTTCATGCAACAGAAGGAAAAGTAAAGATTACGATACGAGAGAATATTGTAATTCCAAGTATTACGGCAGGTGTAGAATCGGAAATCGGAGGAGCCGGAAGCGTAGACACATTAAAGATTACAGCATCGATTAAGATTTCTCTCTCGGTAAAGGTAAGACAGCTGCGAGTGGATTCTGCAGCGATAAAACCAGAAGTAGTAATTCAATCAAATATTGAGATTTCAGAGGTAGCAGGTGTTGGTGCTGTTAATGTAAAGATTACGGGAAAAGGAACGGTATATGGCTATTATAACCTTACATTGGATGCAAATGGAGGATACTGGACGTCTGTGGACTTTGACGGAGAAGAAACAGAAGAAACACAGCTGATTGTAAAGGTAAAATTAGGGCAGAGTGTGGGAGAGACGTTGAGAGAAAAAGAAGTGCTTCCTCCAAGCAGAGAAGGAATGGAGTTTAATGGCTGGTATATCGATCAGGAGAATAGTGAAAGTCAATTAGATCTCGATCAGATCTATTGTGATCGTCCTTATACATTCTATGCGGGATGGGTAGAATTAGAAAATATTGTTCCTGTAAAGACAGCAACTATTTCCGGGAGCGGGTATGCTGATGGGATACTGACAGCAGAAGCGAATAAGGATGCAACTGGTATTTTAACATATCAATGGTATGAATGTGAGACACAGGACGGCAGTTATCAGCCGATAGAGGGAGCAACATTAAAACAGTATGTTCCTGGTTTGGATAAGGTTGGACATTATATAAAAGTAGAGATTTCCTCTAATCATTCTCAAGCTGGTGTATGGAGTGAAGCGGTAGAGATTCTGGAGGGAGGTAGTTTGATACCGGATATTGAAGGGACGATAAAGAAGATAACGGTTACTGGAGAGAATAAGGTTACTTATGCACTAGAAGCCCGAGTAGAGTGGGAAGATGAAGGGAATTTTGGTTTTTATGAATGGCTGATTAGTGATCAGAAAGACGGAGAATATCGGGTTTTAACTTCAGGCAGTTTTCGAGCTTTGAGTGTCTATAGAATTCGGGAAGAAGATGCCGGCAAATATATTAAAATTCGGATAAAGAGTTTAAATGAGTTAGAGTCAGAGCCGATACAGATCAGGGAAGAGATTCCGATTATAGTAAAGAAGCTGGAGGCAGAGATTGTGGTATCGGGAGCATCTATTCAGTTGGTGGAAAAAGGGATCAGTACTTCAGATGAAACGGGGTATGTAAACTTTATGATAACGGCAAGCGGATCGGCTATTACAGTGGATCAGAAGACAAAAGAGCTTGTCGTGTCAGGGTCGGCAGTGAAGCTGAGTCAGATTCAGACAGCTGGTAAGAATAATAAGGAACTCGAGGGGACTTATGTATGGGATCAGCCGGATCAGACAGTGAAAGAAAATAAGACCTATTCTTTATATTTTATTCCTGAAACTTTGGAAGGAGAACCAGAGCAAAAGATAAAAATTTATGTAACAATAGATGTGGAATTTCCGCCGGAGTATGATGAAGATGTTGATATAGATATAGATATTGATATCGATATTGATCTGGATTTAGAAGAATAAGATGTTGTTTTAGAAAGGGAGGAAAGCTGTGTAACATGGTTTTCCTCTTTTTTTGGGTAAGGATAAGGAATAGGGTGTAGAAGAGGAGAAGCAATAGATGAATATAAGAAAGAAAAGATTGGTTTTAAGAGATACCAATGTGACGGTTTGTAATGGTATGAAAAGGGCAGTAGTGGAGGGGAGAATTTCTGGATCGGAGGTTTTGTATGAGATTTTGCCTGATATGGTAAGTGGGGATCGGGTTTATGTGGAGTCGTTTTATTTTGGAATTTTTGATGAAGATGGAAGGGAGATGGAGGAGTGGTGGAAGTGGCTGCATGGTTTAGAATCGTTTCCAGAAAGGAATGTTTTGGGGGTGGAGTATCTGGTTCGATTGAAACCGGGAGGGGATCAGTATGAGGAGTTTTGTTTTACAATGAAATTTGTGGAGGGGTTGGGGGAGGATGTTAGAGTATAGGGAATAGAAGGAGGGGATGCCGGAGCATAGGGAATAGAGGGAGGGGATGCCGGAGCATAGGGAA
>CAJUEI010000293.1 GCA_910585255.1 uncultured Lachnospiraceae bacterium | reverse complement strand
GTAGGACTGGCGGCAATGGGCGATACCGTTACGCAGAGGCTTGGGGTACTTGTGGATTTCGGTCTGGCAAATGTCACTTTGGTAAAAGAGGTATTTGGCGGCTATAAGGTTTTCTATGTATTTGGCATAAGTGTTAGCTACCTGATTATGGCGATTTTCGTTTTAGCTGTCATTGCTGCTGTAGCTGCTTTTGGGATTTACCGGGGGCAGAAAAGCAGAACAATTGTATAATAATTATTCATAAACAAATGGGATTAATTGATTTTTTATCAGTACAATTTGATTTTTCCCCAGCGAAAAATCGAATTGTATCAAAGACAGCGTTTGCATAGAGGATGGATTTGGGGGAGAATTTTTGATGAGGTTGGTTTGGATGGATTGGAAAGGGGAATTTACATGTTTTAGAAGGGCTGAAAAGACTTGAAAATATGGAATAGTTAAAGTATAATATTTCTGAATAAAATGCTGCAGAATGTGGCAGAAGGAGGAAAAAATGGCTAAAAAACCAACAGTATTGATGATTTTAGATGGGTATGGATTGAATGATAAGACGGAGGGAAACTGTGTGGCAAATGCGAAAACGCCGGTAATGGATAAGCTGATGGCGGAATATCCTTATGTAAAGGGATATGCCAGCGGGCTGGCGGTAGGACTTCCTGACGGACAGATGGGAAATTCAGAAGTGGGACATCTGAATATGGGTGCCGGAAGAATTGTTTATCAGGAATTGACTCGTATTACAAAAGAGATTCAGGATGGAGTCTTTTTTGAGAACCAGGCTTTTTTGAAAGCGGTAGAAAATTGTAAGAAGAATAAAAGTGCACTGCATCTGTTTGGACTATTGTCGGACGGTGGTGTGCATAGTCATAATACACATTTGTATGCTTTATTAGAATTGGCAAAAAAGAATGGATTAGATCAGGTGTTTGTGCATTGCTTTTTGGATGGAAGAGATACCGCTCCGACTTCCGGGAAGGGATTTGCAGAAGAATTAGTGGAAAAGATGAAAGAAATCGGAGTTGGAGAAATTGCAACCGTAATGGGACGATATTATGTTATGGATCGGGATAATCGTTGGGATCGGGTAGAAACGGCTTATCGTGCCTTGGTAGATGGAGTAGGAAAAACGGCAGAATGTGGGGTTCAGGCGATAGCAGATTCTTATGCAGAAAATGTTAATGATGAGTTTGTAGTGCCTACTGTAATTGTAAAGAACGGACAGCCAGTGGGAAAGGTACAGGATAAGGATTCGGTTATTTTCTTTAATTTCCGTCCGGATCGTGCAAGAGAGATTACTAGGGCATTTTGTGCCGATGAATTTAACGGATTTGCACGGGAGAAGAAATTGGATTTGACTTATGTATGTTTTACAGAGTATGATGTGACGATTCCGAATAAAATTGTTGCTTTTCATAAGGTAGTGCTGACTCATACATTTGGAGAGTTTTTGGCACAGAATGGAAAGAAACAGGCAAGAATTGCAGAGACAGAGAAATATGCACATGTTACCTTTTTCTTTAATGGCGGAGTGGAAGAGCCAAATGAGGGAGAGGATCGGATTTTGGTGAATTCTCCTAAAGTAGCTACTTATGATTTACAGCCGGAGATGAGTGCTTTTGAGGTCTGTGATAAATTGGTAGAAGCGATTACGTCTCAAAAGTATGATGTGATTATTATTAATTTTGCTAATCCAGATATGGTGGGACATACCGGAGTACAAGAGGCTGCAATAAAGGCAGTGGAAGCAGTGGATCAGTGTGTTGGACGAGCAGTGGAAGCGATTTTGAAAGTGGACGGGCAGATGTTTATCTGTGCGGATCATGGAAATGCAGAGCAGCTGGTAGATTATACAACAGGAGAGAGTTTTACGGCTCATACAACGAATCCTGTCCCTTTTATTCTTGTAAATGGACCAGAGGGATGTCGGCTTCGGGAAGGCGGATGTCTGGCGGATATAGCTCCTACTTTGATTGAATTGATGGGGATGGAACAGCCAGTTGAGATGACCGGGAAATCTTTGATTGTAAAATAGATGGGAGAAATTTTCAGCGTGTTTCAGAGAGAGTGAGATGAAATACGCTGATTTTTTATATATATGGGTATTCAAAGCTTCTCTACTCGATTATTTGGTATAGGAATAGGGCAGAGAGTATTGTTGGTGTTATGCAACATATTGATATATAAATACAACATAATTATATAGGAGAATGAAAAAAAATCCATTTACGGATTGAGAGAAACACAGTATTCTATAAATTAAATAAGAGAAAAACCGAGATAAAAAAGAAAGAAAAAAATATAAAAATATTGACAGGAGGTTTATGAACATGAAGGAAAAAGTATTAAAAAAATTTCAGGAAGTTTTTGGGGGAGAGGGAGAAATTCATACCTATTTTGCACCGGGACGTGTCAATCTAATTGGAGAACATACCGATTATAACGGAGGTCATGTATTTCCCTGTGCATTGACGATTGGTACTTATGCAGTGGCAAAAAAGAGAGAGGATAAGAAGCTGCGGTTTTATTCGATGAATTTTGAACATATAGGTATTATAGAGGCAGAAATCGATACATTAAAAAATAAGAAAGAGGACGGATGGACGAATTATCCAAAGGGTGTGATCTGGGCGTTTCAGGAGAAGGGATATGCTGTAACAAGTGGAATGGATCTGCTGCTGTTCGGAAATATTCCAAATAGTTCGGGACTGTCTTCTTCTGCTTCTGTTGAAGTAGTGACAGGGGTAATAGTAAAGGATTTATTTGGGCTTGAGTCAGTCACAATGCAGGAGATTGCTCTGCTTGGACAGTATTCGGAAAATCATTTTAACGGTGTAAATTGCGGAATTATGGATCAGTTTGCAATCGCTATGGGAAAGAAGGATCATGCCATCTTTTTGGATACGGCAGATCTGTCCTATGAGTATGCCCCGATTGTATTAAAGGATGCAAAGATTGTAATTGCCTGCAGCAATAAAAAGAGGGGACTTGGAGATTCCAAATATAATGAGCGGCGGACAGAGTGTGAGACGGCACTTGCAGAACTTCAGACTAAACTTTCGATTCAAAGTCTTGGAGAATTGACAGAGGAAGAGTTTGAAGCAAATAAAAATCTAATTCAGAATGAAGTACGGGTGCGGAGGGCAAAACACGCAGTATATGAAAATCAGCGGACGATTCATGCAGTAGAGGCACTGAGAAAGGGAGATATTGCAGAGTTTGGAAAATTGATGAATGAATCTCATATTTCATTAAGAGATGACTATGAGGTGACAGGAAAAGAGTTGGATACCTTGGTAGAGACAGCATGGAAGCAAAAGGGAGTCATTGGTTCCCGTATGACAGGAGCAGGATTTGGCGGATGTACGGTAAGTATTGTAAAGAATGAAAATGTAGAAGAATTTATCAAAAATGTAGGAGAAACCTATCAGGCTGCGGTTGGATATGCGGCAGATTTTTATGTGGTAGAGATTGGAGACGGAGCAGGGCTTTTATAGAAAAGGGAGAATAAAAATTGGAGGGTGATACAATGGAAATGCAGGTAAATCAAGCAGTAAAAAATTTGGTAGAGTATGGGGTTCAGACAGGACTGCTAGAGGAA
>CAJUEI010000292.1 GCA_910585255.1 uncultured Lachnospiraceae bacterium | reverse complement strand
GGGCTACAACAGATATTGATGCATCGGTGAAATCCATGTGGTACCGGCTTAGCCGCAGGGAATCGGATTATTGCGTTGAATGTAGTGCAGATGGCATTATATTTCAGCAGATGAGGATATGTCATTTATGGAAAGGCGATGGGGAGATCTCTTTTGGCGTTTATGCCTGTAGTCCAGAGGAAAGCTCTTTTCTGGCAGAATTTACGGATATGCAGGTTACTGAGTGTATGTGGAAAGCCCATAAGTAATATCAATAAGGAGAAACCGGAAGTCAGCCAGGGCATCATGGAGTGGGAATCAAGACTAGCTTTATGGAGGTTGTTATGTCAAAACAATTATCGGAAATGACATTGGAAGAATTGTGGCAATTATTTCCTATTTATCTAACGAAACATAATGACAAATGGGATACCTGGTATAATGAAGAGTATCAAAAATTATGTGCTCTTTTATCAAATATAAAAGTGAGGATAAATCATATAGGAAGTACCGCAATAAAAACTATATGGGCAAAACCGATTATTGATATTCTTGTTGAAATACCTTTAGAAAATAACATAAGCAGAGTAAAAGATTTGATTGTGCAGAATGGATATATTTGCATGGCAGAAAATACACAAAGCATATCATTTAATAAAGGATATACGGAACATGGTTTTGCTGAAAAAGTATTTCACTTACATTTGAGATATTGGAGTAATAATGATGAATTATATTTTAGGGATTACATGAATAATAACCCAATAATAGCAAAAGAATATGAAAAACTAAAGTTATCACTTTGGAAGTTATATGAATATAATCGTGACGGATATACAAATGCGAAATACGAATTTGTATCCCAATACACCCAAAAGGCAAAAGAAGAATATAAAGGCAGATATTAAAAAATTTATTAGGGCATAGATAATACCACTATGAAATTTATTAGTGACTCACTAATTTGTTAATAGATTGTATTTATAAAGCCCATCAGCTATAATCCGATATATCAAATCCAATACAGAAATGAAATTCAGGAGGTAAATTTTATGTTGAATGAAAATGTAAAAAAACTATTGGCAGAGAATATGTGGGATATAGCTACCTGTGCAGATAATGAACCGAATGTTGTTCCCGTGGCGTTTAAAGATATAACGGAAGATGGGAAGCTGGTGGTAGGAGATGTATTCCTTGAGACTACGTTAAATAATTTGGAAGCAAATAGCGGCAGGGTTGCCATTTCCATATATGATGCAACATCTTTAGAAGGCTACCAGATCAAGGGCGTTGCAGAGTATGTGACGGAGGGTGTAGTTGTTGATACGTTTAAGGCTATGGTAGAAAAAATGTTCCATGGCACTGCTACCGCAAAGGGGGCATTGATTATTACACCGGAGAAAGTTATTGTAACTACCCCTGGAGTGAATAACAAGAACGTTCTGTAAGATGGAGGAAACAGCAGGTGCGGGCATTGTGTGAAACTTTCAGCTCATTTTCATAGGCTTCTGTCATGCCTGTCACAATGCCTTTTATTAGAATAGACATCTTCTTTATCGCTTTTAAGTCAGCAGGATATTTTTCCTGCTGATTGTTAGTAATATATTCGTAAATTTATTAGTCACTATTCTTTTTCATAGTGACTTGATTTTTTATTTATATAACAAGATAATGATAAGAAGATACACAGAAAAAGAATGAGCTGAGGTGATTGTATGTATAAACCAAAATTAGATAAAGATATCCGTTGTCCGCTAGAATATGGGTTGGATGTGTTTGGGGGTAAATGGAATTCCCGGATCATTTGCGTGTTGGCGGCGAAGAAAATCCTGCGATATAGTGAGCTTCGCAGTGAACTTACCAATATTACAGATGCAGTTCTTGGTGCTTCTTTAAAAGTACTTATGAAAAATGGGATGATAAATCGACAGTCTTATAATGAAATTCCTCCTAGGGTAGAATATTCCCTTACGAAGAAGGGTTTGTCTGTTGTCCCTATTTTACAGAGTATCTGCCAGTGGTCAGGTGCCTATCACAGAGAGGACACGGAAAATACGATGCAGCATTGCCAAAGATGCGATTATAATAGCGGTGGAAGATAGCGGCAGGGCGGCAGTTATAATGAAAGTCCCGGAGCTGTTCTTTTTCCAGCTCCGGGGCTTTTTGTCTGGCAGATGGAAAAATGCTTATTAATTTATGGATCATTTTGTGTATTCCGGTGATAATCCGCAATGATGTTTTCCATTGTGATGGTTTGTAAGCTGCTGCATAAATCATTTTGGATTTTTTGATAAGAGCAGTCCAATACTTTATGAATGTTTTTCCCAACAGGGCAGAAAGGGGAAGGCAGCATATGGATGCCGATCAGTTTTTTCATAAAATCCGGCTCTATTGCTTTACAGATCCGATATAAAGTTATTTCCTGCAATGGGGCAGCCAGCGTTGCACCGCCTGCTCCGACCTTTATTGATATCACACCAGCTTTTTTCAGGGAACTAAGAATGTTCCGTATTGTAACAGAATTGCAGCCGGTAGATAATGATAATAATTCACTCGTTACTTTTTTTACATTTCCATATTCATAAATAAAAATAAGGCAATGGATTGCGACAGAACATTTTGTGCTGATATGCATGGAACGTCCTCCTTTTTTTGCTTTTTATAGTGTAGCATACAAAAGACATTCTGTAAATGTTGACATTACACCTCTGCGTGATTATAATTGATGTAATTTTAAAAATTACAGGAGGTATAGTATGAAAGTCATACAAATCGTTTTTAGTCCAACCGGAGGAACCAGACAGGTTGCAGAAACTATTATATCACAATGGGATATCCCTGTTAATGAAATTGATTTGACCAATGCACAGAACGATTTCTCTGCATTTGATTTTACTGGGGATGACATTGCAGTAATTTCTGTCCCGTCTTACGGAGGGCGGGTACCTGCCCTTGCAGCCGAAAGGATTAAAAGAATCCACGGAAACGGAACCCGCTGCATAATTGTTTGCGTATATGGCAATCGTGCATATGAAGATACACTTGTAGAACTGAATGACATTGCGGAACAGAGCGGATTTTATGTGGCTGCCGCTGTCGGGGCAGTTGCCGAACATTCTATTATACGTCAGTATGCTGCTGGCAGACCCGACCAGCAGGATAAACGGGAACTGCAAAGCTTTGGAGAAAAAATTTTTAATAAAATTAAGAAATCCGACTGTTCCTCTGTGCTGCAAATACCAGGTAACCGACCCTACAAAAAAACCGGAGGAGTTGGTCTGGTTCCCAAGGCAGACCAGCACTGTACAAGCTGCGGGCTTTGTGCTAGAAATTGTCCGGCACAGGCAATCAGCAAGACAAATCTGAAAACCGCAGATAGTAAGAAATGTATTTCTTGTATGCGATGCGTTACAGAATGTCCTGAATTGGCTCGTAAAGTAAATGGAGCTATGGTTTCAATTGCGGCATTGGCAATAAAAAATGCTTGTTCTAAGAGAAAGAGCAATGAACTTTATATTTAACCTATCAAGGAAGTCCCAACCCGCCGTTTTCGCCTTGGCGGCTTAGAAGCGGGGACTTCCTTGATGAGGAGTCAAATCGGATATTCGCAATCCGCTTTGCTACTTGCTCATAACCTCATAGCT
>CAJUEI010000291.1 GCA_910585255.1 uncultured Lachnospiraceae bacterium | reverse complement strand
TCCCAACCCACCGTTTTCGCCTTGGCGGCTTAGAAGCGGGGGACTTCCTTGATGATGTTAAAAAGCAAAAGATTTTGAAAAATTCTTTCTATAGGAAAATTCCTATGCTGCAATTTGAATTTTACTATTTTACCTTCCATTTATCAAGTGTTATTATTAAATTATTAACAATTGTCATTTTATGACGGAACAAGGAGGTTAGGGATGAAAGTATTAGTACTTGGTGGTGTAGCTGCCGGAACAAAGGTAGCAGCAAAATTAATGAGAGAAGATCGCAAAAATGAAGTAATTGTGTTAAATAAGGGAGAAAATATCTCTTATGCAGGATGTGGTCTTCCTTACTATGTTGGACATGTAATTGAAGAGAAAGAGCAATTAATTGTCAATACTCCTCAGAAATACTCCAAACTGACGGGTGTTACTGTATTGACAGAGACAGAAGCAATCAAAGTAGATCCGAAAGCGAAACAAGTAACGGCTGTCGATCAGAAGACCAAAGAAGAAAAGATATATGACTATGATAAGTTGGTAATTTCAGTAGGTGCAAGTCCGATAAAGCCGCCAATAGAAGGCTGTGACTTGGAAAATGTATTTTTTGTAAGAACACCAGAGGATGCAATTCGGATTCGGGATATCGTAGATGCCCAAACAGTAAAAAGAGCGGTGGTAGTAGGTGCGGGCTATATTGGCTTAGAGATTGCAGAAAATCTGAAACTGCAGGGAATCCGTCCGTTTGTATTGGATATGGCACCTCATGCACTTCCTGGTTTTGATAGTGAGATGGCAGAGTATATAGAAGGAAAACTGCAAGAGAGCGGAATTCCGGTTGTAACGGGAGTGACGGTAACAAGAATAGAAGGGGATAAAAAAGTAGAAAAGGTTATTACCAATAAAAAGGCATATAAGGCAGATATGGTAATATTAAGTGCAGGAATTCGTCCCAATACCGCATTTTTAGAGGGAAGCGGATTGGAAATGTTTAAGGGAACGATTTTGACCAATGAGCAGGGTGAGACCAATCTTTCTGATATTTATGCAGCAGGTGACTGTGCTATGGTGCACAATGCCATAACTGGAAAGCCGGCATGGTCTCCGATGGGATCTACGGCAAATATCAGCGGACGTCTGATTGCACAGAATATAATGGGAGCAAAGTTAGGCTATCGTGGAGTATTAGGAACTGCGGTATGTAAACTTCCGGGAATGAATGTAGGAAGAACCGGACTGACAGAGGAACAGGCTGCTTTAGAAGGATTTCATCCGGTCAGTGTCATTACAGTAGTAGATGATAAGGCACACTATTTTCCGGGTGCAGGCTCATTTGTAATCAAGATGATTGCAGATAGGGACTCTTTGCGGCTGTTGGGCGTACAGGTAATTGGTGCAGGTGCAGTGGATAAAGTAGTAGATATTGCAGTAACTGGAATTATGTTAAAAGGAACATTGACAGACTTGGCAGATATGGATTTAGCATATGCACCTCCATTCTCTACAGCAATTCATCCGTTTGAACATACCTTAAATGTATTAATGAATAAAATAAACGGTAAATTTGATACCTTTACTCCGGCAGAGTATGCACAGGGAGCAGCAGAAGGATATAAAGTAGTAGATGCTTGTCTGACTCCTTCTATAGCAGGTGCTCCTTATGTAGATTTAACAACAGTAGAGGGACCAGTAGAAGGGTTAGATCCAGAAGAAAAGATCCTTCTTGTGTGCAATAAAGGAAAGAGAGCATATTTGCTGCAGAATCGTCTGAAATTCTATGGCTATCAGAACACAAAAGTATTAGAAGGCGGCATTACCTTTAATGAGGTAACACTATAAAAAGAAAATATAAGGAGGAAAGAAGTATGGGATGTACAATTAAACCAGAAGAGATTAAACGAGTAAAGGCATTGGGATTCTTAAATAATAAGGGAACCGATTTGTTTAATGCCCGAATTATCACTGTAAATGGAAAGATTACCGCAGAACAGGCAAAAGTGATTGCTGAGGCAGCAGAGAAGTACGGCAGTGGAGAAGTAGAATTTACAACACGTCTTACGGTGGAAGTAAGAGGCGTACATTTTGATCATATCGAGCCGTTCCGTGAGTATATCGCAAAGGCAGGATTAGAAACAGGCGGTACTGGTTCACTGGTGCGTCCGGTAGTATCCTGTAAGGGAACGACCTGCCAGTATGGATTATATGATACATTTGCACTGTCTGAAAAGATACATGAGCGTTTTTATAAGGGATATCGGACGGTAAAACTGCCGCATAAATTTAAGATAGCAACTGGAGGATGCCCGAATAACTGTGTAAAACCAGATCTGAATGACCTTGGTATTGTCGGTCAGTTAGTTCCTAATGTGGACGAAGATATGTGTAATGGATGTAAAAAATGTCAGGTAGAAACCTCTTGTCCGATGAAAGCAGCAAAATTAGAAGATGGTACGATTGTAATTGATCAGGAGAACTGCAATAACTGCGGACGCTGCATTAATGCCTGCCCATTTGATGTAATTGAAGATGGTACACCAGGTTATCGAATCTATATTGGCGGAAGATGGGGAAAGAAAGTGGCACACGGCAGAGCACTGTCTAAGATTTTTACTACAGAAGAAGAACTTTTAGATACAGTAGAAAAAGCAATTTTATTATTCCGTGAACAAGGACAGACTGGAGAACGTTTTGCAGATACGATTGCAAGAATCGGATTTGAGGAAGTAGAGAGACAACTTTTATCAAATGAAATCTTAGAGAGAAAACAAGCAATTTTAGATGCACAATTACATCTGGTCGGCGGTGCAACCTGTTAATCTGCGGTATAAAAAAAGAGGAAGAAGGAATTGGATATGGATTCAAAGAAGAAATACGGTGCAATCGGATTGTGCTTGTTAATTGGATTTTTGGCAACAAAATCAACCGATTTGCAGAAAGCAGTGTTTGAGCGTGTTGTAATGGGAGGACCTATGGTAGCACTATTGGTTTCCATGATTATCTGCAATATTATGCCTGCACTGGATAAAGACTTTAAAGAAGGAACGACTTACAGCAGTAAGCAGTTTTTAAATTGGGGTATTATATTGACTGGCGGTACGTTAAGTTTCGCTTCTATTCTGGGAACCGGAGTAAAAGCTCTGCCTTTGATTTTATTTAATATTTGCTTATCTTTTGCAGTGGCTTTATTGGTAGGAGGGAGAATCGGCGTTACAAAGAATACTTCGGTATTGGTAGGCGGAGGAACTTGTATCTGCGGCGGTACGGCGATTGCGACCTTAAGCCGTATTATTAAAGCTACGGATGCAGAGATTGCATTTGGTATGGCGGCTATCTTTTTATTTGATACGATTTCAGCATTTTCGTATCCTTATATTGCACCAATACTAGGATTTACGGAGAATCAGTTTGCTTTTGTAGCTGGTACGGCGATTAATGATACTTCCTCTGTCGCAGGTGCGCAGGCTACATTCCAGGCAATGATCGGCAATCCAGATTTTAACGGTGCGTTAAATGTAAAGCTGGTACGTACGACAATGCTGATCTTCGTAGCTGTTGTCTGGACAGTTTTAATGGCACGTGAAGCAAAGAGCAACGGCGGGCTTGGCAGCAATGACAGCCTGTTTGCAGTCGTAAAGAAGACGTTT
>CAJUEI010000290.1 GCA_910585255.1 uncultured Lachnospiraceae bacterium | reverse complement strand
AGTAGCTATGAGGTTATGAGCAAGTAGCGAAGCGGATTGCGAATATCCGATTTGACTATTAATAGAAAAAATGATATAGTTGGGATTGTTTTGATGAGAAAAGTAGTGGAAAATGAAATAAAGATAGATCGTGTTTTGGGTATTTTTGTTAGGTTTATCTTGTGTTTGTTGTAGGGGAATAAGGTTTTATATGCTTGCATAATTATTTTTTGTATGCTATCATTAGAAAGTATTGATGAAATATGTCTAAGATTTTGTTAGTTTGTGGGGTATGGTTTCTATAATTGGTGCTGAAAGGGCAAAGGAAATATAGAATATTGAAAAAATGCTTAAAATCATCTAAAATTGGTGTAAAGAAAACATAAAGAAAGGGAGAAACTCTTGAATATAAAGGATTTCTGAGTAGGTATAATAAGAAATGAAATTAGGAATTGTTGGATTGCCAAATGTTGGTAAAAGTACATTATTTAATTCTTTAACAAAAGCTGGTGCAGAATCGGCTAATTATCCGTTTTGTACAATTGATCCCAATATTGGAATTGTTACTGTACCAGATGAACGGTTAAAAAAATTGGGGGAAATGTATCATTCTAAGAAGGTGACCCCGGCAGTAATTGAATTTGTGGATATTGCCGGATTGGTAAAGGGGGCTTCAAAGGGTGAGGGACTTGGAAATCAGTTTTTAAGTAATATTCGGGAAGTAGATGCGATTATTCATGTGGTACGCTGCTTTGAAGATGCAAATGTGGTACATGTAGATGGTAGTGTCGATCCGCTTCGGGATATTGAAACTATTAATTTGGAATTAATTTTTTCTGATCTTGAGATTTTAGAGCGGAGGATTGCAAAGACAGCAAAGGCTGCTAAGATGGATAAAACGATTGCAAAAGAGTATGACTTATTGGAGAAAATTAAGAGACATTTAGAAGAGGGAAAGTTAGCACTTACTTTTGAAACAGAGGATGAAGATGAAGCCGCGTGGTTTGCTTCTTATAATTTGCTGACGAATAAGCCGGTTATTTTTGCAGCTAATGTGGCGGAGGAAGAAGTAGCAGAGGATGGGAATGGCAATGGTGGAGTAAAAGCTGTACGAGAGTATGCGGCTGCAAATGGCAGTGAGGTATTTGTAATCTGTGCACAGATTGAACAGGAGATAGCAGAATTAGAAGAAGAGGAAAAAGCTATGTTCTTAGAAGAATTGGGATTGCAGGAATCTGGGCTTGAGAAATTAATTAAAGCGAGTTATCATCTGCTGGGATTGATTAGTTATTTGACAGCCGGAGAGGATGAAACACGGGCATGGACGATTAAAGTCGGAACGAAAGCTCCTCAGGCTGCCGGAAAGATTCATACTGATTTTGAGCGTGGTTTTATTAAGGCGGAAGTGGTAAATTATCAGGACTTATTGGATTATAATGGTTCTTTGGCTGCAGCAAGGGAAAAAGGGTTAGTTAGAATGGAAGGAAAGGATTATATTGTGCAGGATGGAGATGTTATTTTATTTCGGTTTAATGTATAATTTAGAATGATTGAAAATAAAAAAGAATAGGCAATAAGTTTTATTTTATAAAAAAAGCAAAGAGATGGTTATATACGGTATGTTAGTTAAAAATTTTTGTTTGTAAGATAACAGTACAGCATATAGCCGTCACTTTGCTTTTTTAGTGATAATAAAATATTATAAAATAGTAATAAAGTCAGATATCATATAATTGCCGATAGGCTTCTAGCCGTCCTTCTGTAAAGGATTTTTGAATGGAAGCCGATATTTTTTTATCCCGTAGCCGTGCAGTGAGAAGGGGAGAGAAGCGTTTGCCCTCTAGATCAATAGCAGATTGTATGGCATCTTCAAAGCTTTTTTGTACTCCTGTATAAAGGCAGGTAGTATAAGTAACATTATCTAACCAATCTACTAATCCAATTACATCTACTATCTGTCGATATGGACATTCTAATCGTTTATAAGATTTTGGATATCCTTTGGAGCCGTCATACCAGGAATGATGCCCATGGGAAACTGCGGCATAGAGAAAGGTAGAAGTTCTGGTCTCTAAATAGGCTTTTCCGATTAAAGTATGCATATGGGCAAGTTCGTATTCATCTTCAAACCACTGTCTTGCCATTTGGGAATATAGATTATTAAAATTAATTTTTCCTATGTCGTGAAGCAGACCAGCTTCCATCGCATAGTTAAGAACGCTGTTTTGTTTTTCTTTTGCCTTTTTTATATCACGGATAAAATCAATATCATCAAAAAAAGTAGGTTCTTCTTCTAGAATCACTTTGCAGAGTGCAACGGCTGCTTTTCCTACTGCCCAAGAGTGAATATAGATTTCCGGTGCAAAGCGAATCTGTAGTTTTTTTAAAAATTCTTTATAAGAAATACTATTTTCTGTTTCAACAAAAGTATAAGATAGTTGCCGCAGATAGAAAAAGAGAGATTCATTTTCCTCTGTTTTTGGAAATGCTTCTACATAGTACAGAATCTTTTGATAAAGGTTTTGAATATATTCTTTTCGCTCTGGTATCCGTTCTGGATATTGATCGAGATACTGGCAGTAGAATGCCGGTAGAGAGATAATGCCGTACATTCCATCTATAGAAAAGTCAGAAAGATTTGCTGTATTCATTAGATTTTCCATTTTGGTAAGAAGTCCGTCTAGATTATCCAGTCCGCAGTAATACTCGATTGCATAATAGGAAAATTGGGAACGGATAGGGGGACGTTCGTTTTTGCTTGCTGCTTCCTGGAGCCGTTTTTGATGGACAATATAGACAGATTCCATAATATCAGCAACATCTTGAGGCGTCATGGTATTTTCTCTGCTGTAAGAGATACTGGCTGCCATCTGCTGATGTGTTAAATAGAGATATCTGTCCCATGGAAGATGAGGTTCTTTTTTCTGATATTCTTTATCTTGCAAAATCTGCAGAGTTTGCTTTACTAGATGAATTTTTTCACTGGCGGACGGAAACTGTCCTAAGGACATATTGGCTCTGGAACGCAGAATATATCCTCTGGTGTCGGTATCTTTAATTTCATCAAAATATTTGAGATAAGCAGCCGCCTCTGCAAAACATAGCCGCATTTGGGAGGAATATTTTCTGTTTTCTAATTGTTCTAGATCCAGCAATTTTGTATAGATATTGTAGTAGCTCATGCCCTGCCAGTATAGTTCCCGAATCATAACATTTTGATCTTTAGTCAGTCTGGCAAAAGACAGTAAGGCTTTATGGATCTGATAGAACAGACCACTGTCTAGTTCTTCTTTGCCGCTTAGCAGCTTTCCGGCAAATTCCTGTAAATCGTTTAACTCTTCTTGACTGGCATCAAAAATATGATCTAAAACCGGAAACAATTTTTTTCGCAGCAGTTCCATATTTCGTTTTACAATAGACTCCGTCTGTCGCTGGTTTTCCAATAAATTTTCTACATATATTTCGAAAGTTTGGTTCTCTTGTTTTCTGTGTATAGATAGCACAGAAATATTCTTTAAATTGGCAATATATTCTTCTTGATATGGTTGCATGATTCCTCAATTCTTTCTTACCTATTTCTATCCCCTTTTTTATTTTAATTGGTTGTGCAGAATCTCCTGCAGACGATCGGGATCAATCGGCTTAGAACAGTGA
>CAJUEI010000289.1 GCA_910585255.1 uncultured Lachnospiraceae bacterium | reverse complement strand
TGTCTGGTATAATTTTCCAGAGAAATCTGATTAACCGGATCAAATATAATTTGAAGATTTGGGGAAGCAACTGCATCCAGTACCTGTCTGGCACGCTGATTATTATATACAATATGCTTATAAACAGGTTCAATCGCTAAAATAACCCCCATTTTTTCCGCATACTCTACGACTTCCCGTACATTCTTAATAAAAATCTGAAGTGCTTCCTCAGAGTGATTGGCTTCCTCATACCGATAGGCTTCATTGACAGCCCCGGTTTCGGTACCGACCACACCGCATCCCAGCAATGCTGCAAACCGAATATGTGCCTTATAGGTATCCAAAATTGCCCTTAACTTCTCAGGATTTGGATTTGCCAGATTCAAATAACAGCCCAGCACAGCAACGTCTACCTGATGTTTCGCAAATACCTGCTTCATATAAAGTGCCAATCCCGGTGTCATAGCCTCTTCCCCAACAGGAAATTCATAAATTGACTTTTTTAATGCAATATGGGTACAAGAAAACCCTTTTTTATGAATATTTTCTACTAACTCTTCAAAGGGTGCTTTCTCCATATCATGTGCACGAATTCCAATTTTCATCTTATTCTCCTTATTCTTAAACCATCTTTCAGACTATTTCTTGCAGATCATCAATATGTTCTAATTCAAACACTGCCCCTTCACAACCCTCAACCGAAACCTGATCGATAATTAGTGTTTTAATATTGTTGGCATATATGCCATGTTTGGTATAAGCAGTTACCCCTTCCATCATTGCCGGAACATCTGCAGCCGGATTTTCAGCATAGCGAACAGAAATATTTTTCATCTCTACTTTTTCAATTTTCCGTTCTGGAAGCCCGTAGAGAAAAGCGGCTGCCACATGACAGTTTTCACAGGTAATATTTCGAAATGCCAGCTTGCGGATATTCGGTGTCCGTTCATCAACAGGCAGTGCCTCTTTTGTTCTGACATACTCCGTCTTTCCGTCTGGATCACAGAAATAAAACGAATTAATAACAAATGGTGTCATTACATGATCCATCTTAATATTTTCAAATACTACATCATCAATAATTGCATCTTCTCCTCTTCCTCGTCTGGTCTTAATCCGAAGCCCTCTGTCTGTATGAAGGAACAGACAATCCCGAACCGTTAGATTCAGCACACCGGCTGCCATTTCGCTTCCAATCGTAATCGATCCATGTCCGTCCCGCATACAGCACTGACGAATCATTAAATTTTTCGAAGGCACTTTGTACTTTGCTCCCATATAAATCTTTCCAGACTTAATCGCAATACAATCATCTCCCAGCGAGAAATACACCCCAATAATCTCTACATTTTCACAGGATTCCGGATCTAATCCATCCGTATTCGGAGAATCCTTTGGATTTAAAATCTTGAGATCAATAAATTTCAAATTTTTAGAAAAATAAGGATGAATATTCCAGGAAGGACTATTCTTTACACAGATTCCCTGCACTGTCATATTTTCACAGTGATTCATAAAGATCTGCCGAGGTCTCCATGCCCCACGCCGTATCTTTGGATTCTTCCACCAATTTTCATGACTGGCACACCCGTCAATCGTTCCCTTTCCATAGATCATCACATTAGAAACATTGATACAAGTAATAATCGCCGTAAACATATCCAACGGATTCCCTTCCCAAGTCCCAAGGTTATACTCCTCATTTTCCTCATAATTTTCTATCACTCCAGGGAAAATAGGAAACTTTTCTCTCTCTGTAATCCCAGAAATTACAGCTCCTTCTGCAATCTCAAACCGAATATCACTCTTCATAAACAGAGACGTTACTTTATAAACCCCACTCGGCACCAACACTCGTCCATCCTTTGGGCAGGCACAAATAGCAGCCTGAATACTGGTAGTATCATCTCGAACTCCATCTCCAGCCGCACCAAACTCCCGCACATTTAAAGTATAACTTTCTTTTAATGTCTTTACCGTAATATTCTCGGTCTCTTCGCCTTCCATATGTATCTCTACCCGATATTCACTGTTTGGCTTTAATCCACCGATGGTCTGTACGATCTTTTTATACCGTCCAACACAGGTTCCGTTTACCAGTACTTCATACTCTTTTTCCGCCTCATAAACTCCAACCCCGGACAATTCTAAAGTAAAACTTCTTGCCTCCGTAAATAATACTGTTGCTTGCATATTGTTCTCCTTCTCTTTTTCTCTATCTTTCCGCTTTCTTTATTCCTTCCAAGGCTTACCTGTCGTCTCCTGCATCAATCCAAGAATCTCCTCATAAAAAATCTCCAATTCAGAAGTATTCTTTTCACTGACAATCTCCTTAACAGAATCTAAAAGCCGAGCAGCAATCGGATCATATTTTTCAGAAAGAAGTGCCCTCATACGACAGCCTTTCCAAATAGCGTAACCAATCATTGCCGTTGCTTCCACATCAACTGGATTTTCCTCCTCTTTCCCCTCTGCATCCATATCCTTCTTGGTTAAAATATATTTATGAAATACTCCCTCTTCTTCATTATAATAGCGAAGAATCCCTTTTACCGCTTCTTTGAACATCTCTTCATATGCCTTATATTGTTCGAAAATCTCTTGTGCCACCTCAAACATAGTATCAATTATCCCCATCAGATAATATCCGGCAGATTCCGATTTAAACTTTTTATCCTCTAATACAGCCTCTTTTCCTACTTCATAAAAATCATAGACCAGTCCTGTAGCCGGATCAAACAATTTTTCCCGCATCTCTTTAAAATCTGCCAAAATAGCCTGATACTTTTCTTTCTTTCCCACTTTTGTTTCATATGCCATATATTTCGGATACCTTGTCTCCATATATTCTACATGCACGATTTCGGTTCGATCTTTCTCCGGCATCGGAACCGCATCTAAAACTGCAACCATAATAATCCTCCTTTAAATTTTCATTTTTTTAAATTTACCTTCTAAAAATTTGTAATCCTTCTCTAAAATAATACCATTTTCAGAATCTTGTGTCAATCATAGACAGAAGAAATTTCCAAAGAGGACGCCAGAGTGTTTTAGGGCATGCTGTTCCGCTCTCTAGAAAGAAGAAGCTCTAAGACTTCTGAGTCTGCGTGTTTCCAACCGGACGGACCGGGGTGCAATTCGCCCGTGCAGCGGGCTAAACACACCCCTTTTTTTGCCATTCAAGAATGGCAAAAAATCCTAGTGGATCGACAGAAGTCTAAGAGCTTCTAACTTTCTTCCGAAGTCACAGCATGCCCTAAAGCACTCTGGCTGTATTGTCTCACCATCTACGTTTTTTCTTCCAAGAGCATGGTACTAACGGTACTAAAAAATTACATATTGCAATAATTATATTAAAATATCACATATTATACTAACTGTAATAAAAATACACTATATCAACTAATTTATCTTTCTTCTTTCTTTTTCTATATGGATATAGAAATTAACTATTTATCTACAGGCAGGAAAAAACAGCCGGAGCGGGGTACTCTTTCTTTTTTGCTGTGACTTCGGAGGGAAGTTAGAAAGTCTTATGCTTCTGTCAATTCACTAGGATTTTTGCCATCTTCTGATGGCAAAAAAGGGGTGTGTTTAGCCCGCTGCACGGGCGAATTGCACCCCGGTCCGTCCGGCTGGTTCTACCTAAATTCAGAAGCAT
>CAJUEI010000288.1 GCA_910585255.1 uncultured Lachnospiraceae bacterium | reverse complement strand
GATGGAAAAATAAGTGACTTTTTGGATTGTTTGTGGTAGGATAATAAAGATCATAAAGTCATAAAGTAAAAAAAGAGAATCGAATAAGAAAATAGGAAAAAGAGGGAATTGCTGTGCAGGGAGAAACAAGAGAAAAGAGTAGAGTGAATATACGGGAACCAAAGCATTATCGGGTGATTATGCATAATGATGATTTTACTTCTATGGATTTTGTAGTGAGTATTTTAGTGGATATTTTTCATAAAGCTGAAATGGAGGCGGAACAGCTGATGCTGCTCGTGCATGAAACGGGTAAGACTGCAATAGGTTCTTATCCATATGATATAGCAATAACAAAGGTTCAGGCAGCAACAAATAGGGCAAAAGAGGAAGGCTTTCCATTTCGAATGACAATTGAGGAGGCGTAGTCATGAAGGTATCAGGGGAAGTAGCCCATATTATTAATACGGTGATTTCACTTGCGAAAAGTGCACATTTCGAGTATGTAACACCGGAGTTGGTGCTGTATGTGGTTTGTCAAAATACGGTGTTTGTGCAGGCTTTTGAAAACTGCGGAGGAAAGATTCAAGAGTTAGATTCAAATCTGCGATCTTATTTGGATCAATATATGGAAGTAAGAGAGGAGAATTCGGAAGGCGATCCGGAACTTTCGCAGGGAATGGGGAAGGTGTTGTCTTATGCTTGGGAATCAGCACAGAATAGTGGAAAATATATAGTAGAACTGCCGCATTTGATTCATGCTATGTATGAGTTAGAGGAGAGTTATGCCGTTTATTTTATGCAGGTACAGGGAGTGGAAGAAGCGGGACTTTTGCAGGAGATGACGATTGCTTATGAAGAAAAAGATATAGAGAAACAAAAGAGAGGAAAATCTAGACAGCGGATGGCTGATTTAGAGGGACAAAAAGGAGAAGAAGAGGAAGTTTCATCTGGTTTTTGGCAGCAGTATGCCGTTTGTTTAAATGATGCGTTAGAGGGGAGAAATCCTTTGATTGGCAGAGAGGAAGAACTGGAGAGGACGATGCAGATTCTCTGCCGTAAGGAGAAGAATAATCCGCTTCATCTAGGTGAGCCTGGAGTAGGAAAGACTGCAATTGTGTATGGACTGGCAAGACGGCTGTATGAAAATCGGGTACCGGAGCCTTTAAAGGGAGCGAAGATTTTTGCTTTGGATCTGGGAAGTTTGCTGGCTGGTACACAATATCGGGGAGATTTTGAAAAGCGGTTTAAGCGGGTGATGGACAGTATTGCTTCTGAAGAGAAGCCGATTGTCTATATAGATGAGATTCACAATATTATAGGGGCTGGGGCGGTAAATGGAGGAAGTTTTGATATCTCCAATATGTTAAAGCCTTATCTGGCTGAGGGTCATATACGTTTTATTGGTGCTACCACCTATGAAGAGTATAAAAAACATTTTGAGAAAAATAAAAGTTTGGTAAGGCGGTTTCAAAATATTGAGATTCATGAGCCAAGTATTTTGGATGCAGTTCAGATTTTAGAGGGTTTGCAGAAGAATTATGAAGAATTTCATGGGATTCGGTATAAGGATGGAGTATTAAAATATGCAGTTGAGATTAGTGCGAAGTATATCAATGAACGCTATCTGCCGGATAAGGCGATTGATTTAATAGATGAAGCGGGGGCTTACCGCCGTCTGCATCCGCTTGAGCAGGAAGAACAGGTAGTAGATCAGGAATTGATTGACGAGATTGTATCGAAAACTTGCCAGATTCCAAAGCAGGCAGTGGAGGGAGAAGAGACGGCATCGCTTGCAACGCTGGAGACACGGCTGCAGCATCTGGTATATGGACAGGAGGAAGCGATTGCACAGGTTGTTAATGCAGTAAAATTTTCTAGGGCGGGACTGCTAGAAGAGGGAAAACCTTTGGCAAGTCTGCTTTTTGTCGGACCGACTGGTGTAGGAAAGACGGAGATAGCCAGAAGTTTAGCGAAGGAGTTAGGGATACGGCTGATTCGGTTTGATATGTCAGAATATGAAGAAAAGCATACTGTGGCAAAATTAATTGGTGCACCTGCAGGGTATGTAGGGTATGAAGAGGGCGGACTGCTTACAGAAGAGGTTCGAAAGCATCCGCATGCAGTTCTTTTATTAGATGAGATAGAAAAGGCACATTCAGATATCTATAATGTGCTTTTGCAGGTCATGGATTATGCGACATTGACAGATAATCAGGGGAGGAAGGCGGATTTTAGAAATATTATTTTGATTATGACGTCTAACGCAGGGGCAAATCAGATAGGGAAAAAGGGAATTGGCTTTCGGGAGCAGGATGGAAAGAAGGATGTGATATTGGAGGAAGTAAAGCGGATTTTTCAGCCTGAATTTCGAAACCGTCTCAATCGGATTGTGGTATTTTGTGGGATCAATGAAGAGATGGCAGAGCGGATTGTGGAGAAAAAATTGGGAGATCTTCAGAGGCTGCTTTTACAGAAAAAGGTGGAGTTATTTGTAGAAGAAGAAGCAAAGCAGCTAATAAAGAAAAAAGGGATTAGTGTAGAATTTGGTGCAAGAGAGATTGAGCGGGTAATACAGAGTGAAATTAAGCCGCTTTTGGTAGATGAGATTTTATTTGGAGCATGGAAAGAGGGAGGGACAGGCAGGCTGACTGTTTGCGGGGAGCAGTTTAACCTCATTAAAGTCCCCCGCTTTTAAGCCGCCAAGGCGAAAGCGGTGGGTTGGGACTTCCTTGATGAGGTTATGAGTAAGTAGCGAAGTGGATTGCGAATATCCGATTTGACCCTATCAAGGAAGTAGCAGAGCGGATTGCGAATTTCCTTTGATAATGGAAATTTTACCGAAAGAAGAGTAAGAGAGGGGAGAAATAGAGATGCCGGTTTATCGTTTAAACAGCAGTATATCGTTTCCGAATCCAGTTCTTGCCCGTTTTGACGGGTTGCTGGCAGTTGGAGGAGATTTAAGTGTGGAGCGGCTTTTGCTGGCATATACACATGGAATTTTTCCTTGGTATAATCCCGGTGAGGAGATTATGTGGTGGTGTCCAAAGGAGAGATTTGTTATTTTTCCAAAGGAGATTCATGTTTCTCGTTCTATGAAAAAATATATGAAGAAGCATGATCTGCAGCTGCAGTTGAATCGGGATTTTGCAGATACCATGCATCGATGCCGGATAAAGAGAGAACAGCAGGAGGGAACTTGGATTTCGGATGAGATGGAACTGGCTTATGGGCAGCTTTTTCAGGCGGGGTATGCGGTTAGTGTAGAGGTAATGGAGGATGGAGAACTTGCGGGGGGATTTTATGGGGTTTCGATAGGAAAGTGTTTTTTTGGGGAGAGTATGTTTTCGGAGAAGGAGAATGGATCGAAAACGGCTTTGATTGCATTTGCTCGGTTATTGGAGGAAGAGGGGTTTTTGATGATTGATTGTCAGTTTTATACGGAGCATTTGGAAAGTATGGGTGGGAGATATATTTCTTGGGAGGAGTATGAAAGGTTGCTTCGGATGGGGGTAGGGGGAGGATATTAGATAGAGTGGGGGGGAGGACGCCAGAGTGCGGTATGGCAGTGATGTTCCGCTCTCTAGAAAGTAAGAAGCTCTAAAACTTCTGAGTGCAGATAGTGTCGACCGGACGGAACGGGGTGCAATTCGCCCGTGTAGCGGGCTAAACACACCCCTTTT
>CAJUEI010000287.1 GCA_910585255.1 uncultured Lachnospiraceae bacterium | reverse complement strand
AGAATAAACGCGAGCGGGAAAGAGAAGAATGTTAATTAATATTGGCTATGGAAATGTGGTGAATTCCAATAAGATTGTTGCCATAGTAAGTCCAGATGCGGCACCGATTAAACGTCTGGTGCAGGCGGCAAAAGAAAATAAGACAGCGGTAGATGCTACACAGGGAAGAAAGACAAAAGCGGTGATTATTACAGATAACCATGTAATTTTATCTGCACTGCTGCCCGATACAATAGCAGGACGGTTTTGTTCTTTGGAAAAAAACAGTTTTGAGACAGAAAAAAATACAAGAGAAAGAGGGGATGCATATGAGTGAAAAAGGGATATTAGTAGTGGTGTCTGGTTTTGCCGGTTCCGGGAAAGGAACACTGATGAAGATGCTGTTAAATCAGTATGATTCGTATGCACTGTCGATATCTGCAACAACCCGCAGTCCCAGACCGGGGGAGGAAGACGGAAGGGAGTATTTTTTTAAAACTTTAGAAGAATTTCAAGAGATGATAGAGCAGGGAGAGTTTATCGAATATGCACAGTATGTCAATCACTATTACGGTACACCAAAGGCATATGTAAAGTCACAGTTAGAAACAGGAAAAGATGTTATTTTGGAAATCGAGATGCAGGGAGCACTGCAGGTAAAGAAACAGTTTCCAGAGACATTGCTGCTTTTTGTTACACCACCGAGTGCAGCGATTTTATATGAGAGACTGACAGGAAGGGGAACCGAAGATAAAGAGACCATTACTCTTCGTATGGCAAGGGCGATAGAAGAGTCAAAGGGAATCGAGCAGTATGATTATCTAATTGTAAATGATAAATTGGAGGAATGTGCAGCACAGATGCATGCAGTGATACAGAATGAACATGCTCGGACATTTCGAAAGAAAACATTGATCAATACCATTAGAGAAGGTTTGACAGACTTCTCGGAAGGAGCGGAATAATATGTTACATCCATCTTATGCAGATTTAATTGAAGTGGTAAACAGTGGAGTGGAAGAGGGAGAGGCACCGGTTGTCAACAGCCGTTATTCGATTGTACTGGCAGCAGCAAAGCGGGCAAGACAGCTTATCGGCGGAGAGGAAGCAATGGTTCCTTCTCATAAAAAGAAACCGCTTTCGATTGCAGTGGAAGAGATTTATAAGGGAAAAGTAAAGATATTTAGTAAAAATGAAGAATTAGAAGGACAGGAATAAAAAAGGATTGAGCAGAGTAGAATTTTGTGCGTTAAGAGCTAGGTGGACGGGGAGTTGCCATTTGGACGAAAAGAGAAATCTTGCGGTACGAAATTCGCATCCCGCTGCTACATACTTAGGGAAAATAGACCTCTTTATGTAGTAAAAGGAAACGGCTGCAAAGGAGGTTATATTTATGCAAAAAATAAAAAAAGCGATATCGGTCAATGAAGAACATTTGAAATTGCCTAGGATTTCCGCAAGGGCAGTGAAAAAGATATGGACAGAAGAGATAAAAAGTCTGCCAAGGAATTTTAAAAGTTCTGCAAAAGAACTGCA
This sequence comes from uncultured Lachnospiraceae bacterium, assembly GCA_910585255.1. Taxonomy (GTDB): domain Bacteria; phylum Bacillota; class Clostridia; order Lachnospirales; family Lachnospiraceae; genus MGBC114844. The sequence continues at coordinate 2,167 of CAJUEI010000287.1, read as the reverse complement.
GGATCTGAGGAAATTGGTATTCTGCGGTTTAATGGCGGCTCTTGCCGTGATATTGAGTGCGACTACAACGATTAAATTAGGACCATATCTGCGGATTGGATTTTCCGGGTATCCGAATCGAATTGTAGAGTATCTGCTAGGCCCGGTAATTGGGTCACTATTTGGGGGTGTCTTGGATATATTAAAATATTTTCTTGCGGACGGAGACGGGATGTTTTTTTTAGGCTATACCTTAAATCCTATGCTTGCCGGACTGATTGTAGGTACGCTGCTCTATCGGAAACCGTTAAAACTTTGGCGGGTAGTGCTGGCAGAATTTCTGCTGAAAATGCTGATCAATGTGTGTTTGGGCACACTTTGGTCTTCCATTCTTTATGGGTATGGGTTTATGGCAATTCTGCCGGCACGTCTGATAAAAAATATCATTCAATGGCCGGTGGATTCCGTTCTTCTTTTTATGATTCTTCAGACGGTTTCAAAGACAGTAAAGCGTGCTTGGAACGATATGCCTTTGGAGTGAGATGACAGAATTCTTCAAAGACACGAAAGAATGTACGGGTGCTGGAAAAGCCGGATTCATAGGCTACCTCTGTAATCGAAAGAGAGGTAGAAGTCAGCAGCATTTTGGACAGTTCAACTCGTTTGCCGGATAGGTATGCGGTATAGGAGGTATGCAGCTTGTCCGAAAAAATATGGGATAAATAAAATTTGCTTACACCAAGTGCTTTCGCTACATGTTCTAGCGAAAGCGTTTCTGTATAGTGGGCATCGATATAGGTAAGAAGCTGCTGGCTTAAATTCATCTCTGAATTGGAGGCAAAGGGTTTTAAATTTATTTCTGCTAAAACTTCAGTAATAACAATCGTAAGGTAGCCTTTTAGCAGACGGGGATCTTGCTGTGTCGGAGATAAGGTTTTTAGGCGGGTTAAGGCATTTTGAGCATCTGAGGAGATATGGTTTGCAGAAAGGAAAGGTGTTTCTGGGCGAAAGTCAGTAAATTCTTTTATAAAATCGTTCATAAAATCAAGAGAAAAAATACATAAAAGGATATCACTTTGCTCTATGGTCTGAAAGCGGTGGATACTGTTTGGAAAGGCAATTGAGCAGTCCCCCGGATGCAGCAGGCAGGTATTCTCATCAATGGTAGTAGAGATTTGACCAGAGAGAACATAGGCAAACTCTACTTCTTTGTGCAGATGGGCAGGATAAGAGTTATTGTGGGAGATATAGGAGCGGAGGTTTTCTAAGCGGTTTTGGTAAAAAATACTCATATAAAAATCCTTTCTTTTTGATGACACTACTGTTTTTCTAAATGGTTTTTCTCTATACTATGTTATCGGTTAAAAATTTTTTAAAATTATAGGAAATTGGAGCAATTTTTGGCATAAAGTGTGTCAAATTTGGCATGACAATCCCAAGGAGACGTAGTATGATAAAATTATAAAATAAAGAAAGGATGTGGATGCGATGAATTTGGAAACAGCAGTAAAAGAACAGAATTTTCAAGAAATGATTCGGATTCTGACAGAAGATCCGCCAAGCGTGGACGGAACGATTGACGGACTTTGGATTCCATTTTATGTTGCAAGACTTGGCAATGAAGAGATGTTCCGTTATATTGTAGAATACTCCAGAGCCAGCTTTAATGTTACGGATGAGAAAAACAGGGATATTCTTCACTATGGAACGGAATCAGGAAATTTGTCGTTGGTTCGCTATATGGTAGAAAAGGTAGGAATGTCTCCGGTGCGGGGAGATGTAGATTTGATTACCCCGTTTGATTTGGCACATCAAATGGGGTATCAGCAGATAGAGACTTATTTTGAGGAAGTCTGTCAGGCAAAACTTTCTGATATGTATCGGAATCCGATTCTGACTGGGATGCATCCAGATCCTTCGATTGTACGGGTAGGGGAAGATTACTATATGGTCAATTCCTCTTTTATCTATTTTCCTTGTATTCCAATTTCCCATTCAAAAGATTTAATTCACTGGGAAGTAATCGGACATGCAATTACAAATCCCGAGTGGGCAAGGCTGCAGGAATTAGAAGGAGGCAGAGGATATTGGGCACCAGATATTTCTTATTATGAGGGAAAATTTTATATTACGGCTACTTATCGGCTGAATGACACCGGAACCGTTTACCGAAAGCAGATGGTAACTT
>CAJUEI010000286.1 GCA_910585255.1 uncultured Lachnospiraceae bacterium | reverse complement strand
TCGGACAAAAGTAACAAATTCATAATACTTTTGTAATATTGCTGTATTGAAATATGCCTCTGCTAAAACCCCAATCAAAAAAATAAAAAGAATCCGAACCGCCAGCCTCCCCTTTCTTTCCTTCCTTCTAAAACCCTGTATCCCTTTCCAATCCAGTCCATAAAAAAAGTAATGTGGAAATAACAAAATCAAAAATTCTAAAATTCCAAAGATTCCCTTTTGATGACAAAAAGCCGACTGCAAAATTCCAGCAGAAAGTCCATAATAGAGTGCAAACAGGCAGCGTATCTGTTTCTGAAAGCGAGTCATCTCTCCAAGCCACAGGACAGCAAACCGCTTGCCTCTTCGCTCTAAAATATACCAAATCAGCCGTGGATAAAAAATTTCCACCTGCTGATATCCCATCTGTGACAAATTCATTGCAATTAAAAACTGTTCCGCATAGCGTCCCCCATAAAAATTAAAAATCAATGTTCCTGCTAAAATACCTGCCAAAAATAAAACTGCACAAACTCCCTCACTTCCCTGCACAACCGAATCCGTAATGGATCTTCTCTTTTCCACTGCTTCCATTCTTAAAACCTTCTTTTTGCTTTTATAAGGTTATATGTCAGCTTGTACGCATCTATTCCTATCGTTTCTATCTTTTTTTCTTCTATCACCAACTCTTGCCCGCTCCAACGCCATCTTTTTACAAATATTTTGCCTTATAAGACATAAGCCCCGCAATTGTTTTTGCATCTCGTATTTTTCCAGAAAAGATCATCTCTTCCAATTGTTCGATCTCCCACTCCTCCACATCAATAAATTCGTCTTCGTCCAAATGCTGTCTAGAAGGAACCAAATCCATTGCTACATAAACATCAATCCGCTCGTCACAAAACGCCACCCAACTGTCCAATGTAATCAAATGCTCCAGTCTCTGGCACTGATATCCGGTCTCCTCCTCCAATTCCCGCCTCACACACACCATCGGATCTTCTTCCCCGTCCCGCTTTCCTGCCGGAATCTCCAAAGTCTCCCGATTAACGGCATTGCGATCCTGCCGCACCATTAAGATCTTTCCCTCCCGTGTCACCGGAACTACAGCCGCTGCACCATTGTGCTTAATAAAATCATACTTTACTATATTTCCGTCCGGCAATTCAATCGTATCCTGATACACCCCAATAATTTTCCCCTGATAAATTAATTCCCGATTCAGTCGTTTCTGCTTCATTTTTTTTTACCTCCTAACTGTTCCGCCTTTTGATAACAAGCATCTGTCGCTTTCAACACCGCATTGCGAAGTCCATACTCCTCACAGGCGGCAACTCCGGCAATGGTCGTTCCTCCCGGAGAGCACACCCGATCCTTTAACACCCCTGGATGTTCCTTTGTTTCCAGCACCATCTTTGCCGCTCCCAATACCGTCTGTGCCGCCATCTCATATGCCATTTCCCGTGAAAGCCCATATTTCACACCGCTGTCCGCCAACGCTTCAATAAACAAATAAACATAAGCAGGTGCACTCCCGCTCACACAAATCACGGTATTCATCAGATGTTCTTCCACCTTCTTTACCCGTCCAAAAGAAGAAAAAATTGCCTCTATCGTCTGTATCTCCTCCGAAGAAAACTCCTCTTCCTGATAACAAATTCCGGTCATCCCCTCTCCCAAAAGTGCCGGTGTATTCGGCATAGCACGCACCACACGCCCTTTTCCGCCAAGTCCGCTTTTTATCATCTCCCGATCCACTCCCGCAGCCACCGATATCACCACCTGTTCCTCCCTTACTGCAGGTTTTATCTCCTCTAACACAGTTGGAAAAAACTGCGGCTTTACTGCCAAAATAAGATACTTCGCCGCCTTTGCACAAGAAACATTATCCTCCGCTCCCTCTATATGATTCTCTTTCGAAAACTGTTCCCTCTTCTTTGCATCCTTTCTAGAAAAAATAATCTCTTCCTTACTAAAAATAGTCTCTATCCCCTTCAGCATAGCAGAAGCCATATTTCCCATACCGATCAATGCGATTTTCTTCATCCCGTCCACCGATTCCTTTCTTTTTGATCCTTTACACCAATTATAACCATTATAACAAAACCGTCTGCTTTTATCAAACAAACGGTCTTAAAAAATCTCTATTTCTCCAACAATTTTTCAACACTTACCAATTTCACACATAAAGCAAATAATTTTGCTGTCTCCGTTATCTCCTCCAGCGTTGGAAACGTAGGAGCAATTCGAATATTCGTATCCTTTGGATCGTTTCCATAAGGATAGGTTGCCCCGGCTTTTGTCATGATCACGCCAGCCTCTCTGCACTTTGCCACAATTTTCTGTGCACACCCCTCCATTGCCTCAAAACTAATAAAATATCCGCCCAGCGGTTTTGTCCACGTTCCAATCTCCAGTCCGCCCAGTTCCTCTTCCAAAATTTCAAGCACCGCATTAAATTTCGGGCGAATCAGCTCTGCATGTACCTCCATCTGTCTGCAGACTCCCTCTAAATTTTTAAAATACCGCACATGCCGCAGCTGATTTATCTTATCATATCCAATCGTCATAATCCCCAACTGCTCCCGAATTTCCTTTAAATTCTTCTCCGAAGCCGCCATCGCTGCAATCCCCGCACCCGAAAAACTGATCTTAGAAGTAGAAGCAAACTCATAGACCAAATCTGGATTTCCCGCCTCTTCACATGCCGAAAGAATATCCAAAATTTTAACCGGATGTTTCGGATCCAGATCATGCACCGCATAAGCATTATCCCAATAAATTCTAAAATCCGCTGCCTTTGGCTTTAAAGCTGCCATTCTTCTTACCACAGAATCCGAATAACTAATTCCCTGCGGATTCGAATATTTCGGAACACACCAAATGCCCTTTATACTTTCATCCTCCGCCACCAGCCGTTCAATCTGATCCATATCCGGTCCGTCTTCCCTCATAGGAATCACAATCATTTCTATTCCAAACCGCTCTGTTATCGCAAAATGCCTGTCATACCCCGGAGCCGGACAAAGCCACTTTACCCGCTCTAACTTACACCAAGGAACACTGTCCTTTGTCACCCCATGCGTATAACAGCGGGAAATCGAATCATACATAATACTTAAACTAGAATTTCCATAAACCACGACCTTTTCCGGCGTTGTCCCCATAATATCCGCCATCAGTCTTTTCGCCTCTAAAATTCCGTCCATCGCACCATAATTTCTGCTGTCAAACCCTTCCTCCGTCTGATAATCCGACTGACTGTCCAAAACATCCATCATCCCCATAATACTATTAAGCTGTGATATTCCAGGCTTCCCCCTAGACATATCCAGCTGAAATCCCATCTTCTTTACCTCTTTATACCGCTGCTCCAACTCAGCCTGCAGTTCCAACAACTCTTCTCTCGCTCTATCCTGATACGCCTTTTTCATTCCATTCCTCTCCTTATACAATACTCCCTTTTTGCAAGTCCATATCTAAAAACCTTCATTTTCTTAAAAAACTTCTTTATATTCTAGATGATTATGGAAGAATTGTCAAGATTAAACTGCAAATCATTCCGCAAATCCAACCTACCGACAGAAAAAAACAGCCGGAGCGGGGGAGTGATTCCGTTCTGCTGTGACTTCGGAGGAAAGTTAGAAGCCCTTAGACTTCTGTCGATCCACTAGGATTTTTTGCCATTCCCGAATGGCAAAAAAA
>CAJUEI010000285.1 GCA_910585255.1 uncultured Lachnospiraceae bacterium | reverse complement strand
AAAAGACCGTGCCTAAGTGCCGGCGGGAAGCAATACCCCTGCAGAGATTCATCCAGTGGTGTCAGCTGTGTATTCCAACCGGAACAGTCGCAGTATTTTGGTTGATTAAAACCGTTTTTGTGTGATTTTAGATAGTTTAACCTCATCAAGGAAGTCCCCTGCTTCTAAGCCGCCAAGGCGAAAGCGGTGGGTTGGGGGCAGGTGGGGTACAAGCCCTATTTGACAAGCTGCGATAGCAGCATAGGATTACAAATTTCTTTTGAATTCCAACAGTCGGAGTAGAGAATTTTTACGGGGCGTTGTTTTTAGGAGGAATAAACCAGCAGACCGAATAAAATATTTTTGTGAAGTATCATTTCCAGGAGAAACAAGCTAATAGGCAGAGTAAAAATGTTTGTGAGGCATTGTTTCCAGGAGGAACAAGCCAATAGGCGGAATAAAAACGTTTATGAGGCATTATTTCTAGGGGGAACGAAACAGCGGGTAGCATAGAGAGAATCTTTGCAGGGGTATTGCTTCCCGCCGGCACTTAGGCACGGTCTTTTCGTGCCTTATGTGTCCGCTGCGAGGAAGCCTTAGTGCAAACGGCCCCAGCAAAGAATCTCTCTATGCTACCTGCGTCCGATTCTACAATATCAATATCTGGTTTATAATTGCTGAAGTGGTTTTCTTTTTTTCTGATAACTTTTCTTTAGAAATTGAATAAGCCTTGAAAATTAGGGAAATACTCTTGGTAAAATTAGAGTATTGGAGGAGAGAGTAATGCCGACTAAGAAAAAGAAAGAAATTGATTTGGAGAATTTAACACCAGAGGATGAGATGAAATTAGAAATTGCAGAGGAAATTGGGGTGTTGGATAAAGTGCTGAAAGGGGGATGGGGAACGCTTTCTGCACGGGAAACCGGACGTATCGGCGGAATTCTTGGGACACGGAATCGAAAAAAGAAAGCACAAGAGGAAAAAGCATCTCAGGAGAATAGTTGACTTTTTTGCTAGGAAAAACTATAATAAGTATATCATTTGGAAATGGAATAGAAAATTTTGGAAATGATAGGATTATTTACCGAGTGGAATGATCGGGAAGAAAGGCATAAAGGGATAAAGAAAGATGCTGGAATTACAGAATGTTTCCTTTGAAGTGGAAGGAGAAAATCAGAAAAAAGAGATTTTACGGAATATTAGTTTAACTGTGGATAATACAAAGTTTATTGCTGTAACCGGACCGAATGGCGGAGGAAAATCAACGCTTGCTAAGTTAATTGTCGGAATTGAAAAGCCAACCATGGGAAGAATTTTATTTGATGGGGTGGATATTACAGAAATGACCATTACAGAACGGGCAAAGGCAGGAATTAGTTTTGCTTTTCAGCAGCCGGTGCGGTTTAAGGGGGTTACAGTAAAGGATCTGATTATGCTGGCGGCGGGAAAAGAAAAGAAGCTGACGGTTGCCGGAGCTTGTAATTATTTGTCTGAGGTGGGGCTTTGTGCTAGGGATTATATTAATCGGGAAGTGGACGGCAGTCTTTCCGGCGGGGAATTAAAGCGGATTGAGATAGCGACTGTGATGGCACGGGCATCGAAACTCTCTGTGTTTGATGAGCCGGAGGCGGGGATTGATTTGTGGAGTTTTAGTAATTTGATCGATGTATTTGAAAGACTTTATCAGGAACAGAAACGTTCGATTATGATTATTTCTCATCAGGAGCGGATTTTGAATATTGCGGATGAGATTGTGGTGATTGCAAATGGATCCATTCAGGCAATTGGAAAGAAGGATGAGATTTTGCCGGAATTGCTATCTGGTACAAGTTCCTGCAGGTATTATCAGAAAAGGGAGGTGTAGAGATGGATGAGATTCAAAAGACCTTGCTTGAACAGGTAGCAGGACTTCATGAAGTGCCGCAGGGAGCATACAATATTCGGGCAAATGGTGTCAGTGCGGAGAGGAATACGACCGCCAATATTGATATTGTAACAAAAGAGGATAAACAGGGGATTGATATTCGAATTAAGCCGGGAACAAAAAAGGAGAGTGTGCATATTCCGGTGCTGCTTAGTCAGAGCGGACTGACAGAGATGGTGTATAATGATTTTTACATAGGAGATGACTGCGATATTACAATTGTTGCAGGGTGCGGAATTCATAATGGTGGAGCAAAGGAAACTCGGCATGATGGAATTCATAGTTTTTTTGTTGGGAAAAATGCAAAAGTGCGATATGTGGAAAAGCATTATGGAAGCGGGGAAGGAACAGGAGAACGGATTATGAATCCGCAGACGGTTGTGGAATTAGGAGAAGGCAGTTATATGGAGATGGAGACCGTTCAGATTCGGGGAGTGGATTCTACTAAGCGTTCTACTAAGGCAAAACTGGCTGACTATGCAACTTTGGTGATTAAAGAGAAGCTGATGACACATGGAAAACAAGTGGCAGAGACTTCCTTTGAGGTGGATTTGGATGGGGAAGGTTCTGGAACGAATGTGATTTCTAGGGCAGTGGCAAAAGATGATTCTAGACAGATCTTTTTTTCAAAGATTAATGGGAATAATAAGTGTAACGGACATACGGAATGTGATGCTATTATTATGGATCGTGCCAATATTAGTGCAATTCCTGAAATTACGGCAAATCATCTGGAGGCAAGTCTGATTCATGAGGCGGCGATTGGAAAGATTGCTGGAGAACAGATCATTAAGTTAATGACGCTTGGACTAACAGAGAGTGAGGCTGAGGCACAGATTGTAAATGGGTTTTTAAAATAAGGATAAAGAAAATGAGAGAAGAGAGGGCGAGGAATAATTCTATGGAGACGAAAGAAACAGGAGTTCAATTTGAGGAGTTAAAGGCTTGTATTGATCGGGCAGACGATTGTATTAGGGAAATTTTAGATAAGACAAAAAATTTGGATAAAATTGAAAGTCAGCAAAAAATTTTAGCATTGAATGCTTCAATAGAAGCAGCACGAGCCGGAGATGCCGGAAAAGGATTTGCGATTGTTGCTACAAAAGTCGGGGAATTGGCAAGCAGTTCAGCAGCGGTAAATAGTTCTATTAAGCAGTCGTTAGAAGATTTGGATCGAATTATTTTAGAGATGAAAAAATTGGAAAAATAGAAAAAGGGACTGCTGCAAAATATAGTAATTTTACAGAACATAGGGACAATCATAATACTATTTATTGTTTTGCAGCAGTCTTTTTTTGCGTACATAAGTATTGGGAGGAAAAGGGCAGTTAAAGCAGGAAAGAGGTTTTTTGTTTTATTGGACTTTTTTTAAAAAATAAAAAAAAATACTTGACGAATGATTATTTTATCAGTATAATAACTATTGTTCTGTAAGAACCATTCAACTGAAAGAATTGAAAAATTCGGGGTTGTACTGGTTTCGACGGGGATTATGAAGTTGGAGAAGCCACCTGCGGGTCGGAACCGCATTAGTAAACCGAAAATTAAATATAAACGCAAACGAAGATTACGCGTTCGCTGCTTAATAGCAGCTGTCGCTCTTAGGTAGCTTACTGCTTAAGAATCCGGCATCAAGGAGGTAAGGAACTTTGTATCCAAAGCTTTGAGGGTATAAAAGAAAAATGAAGCTACTAAAGCCGGAAACCTGTCCATGGGTGTCCGATAGAGGGAACCGTATAGAAAAAGGCTATGCATAAAACAGGGACTGTGGTGGGAGATGCTTTGATGGAGGAGTCTTCGGA
>CAJUEI010000284.1 GCA_910585255.1 uncultured Lachnospiraceae bacterium | reverse complement strand
GACATGCCTTTAACATCTTCTGTTTCTCTTTTGTTCCGTTATTGCCATGCCATACTCCCGTGGATCGATTCAGGGAATAAGTACCCTCTAACAGATAAACTGCCTGTCCTGGCTGACAATATGTAATCGCAGTCTGAATATCCAAAGGACTTTCTTTTGTTCCGGCTCCGTCTTTCGTTCCTTCAGGAGAAGCATAAATCACAGATTCCGGCTCATAAATCTTTCTTGTTACGGTTGCATTTACTACTACCGCATCACTAGATGTAATATTCTGAGTTGCATCCGGCTCAAAATAGAACTGGAACTTATTCTCACCCATAATCAGCTTAACTGGGAATGTATCATTTCCTGCTTCCATTGCCTTCTGAGCTACCACCTGTTTTCCATTCTGATTAATCGTCAAAAGTCCCTTTGTATTTGCCTTTACAACTAAATCATAATCTTCCTCTGATGTCTCTGTTAAAGATTGTACCGAAACAGCCGGTTTCACCGGTTTTTCCGGTGCAAATGTCTGCGGTGCATCTGCTGCTGCAGCAGTTACCTTTAACGTAATATCAGAAGAATTTACTTCTATCTTTGCACCTCTTGCGGCCATAAATCCAACATACATTGCCTCTTCTTCTATTGCAGAGAAAGTATTTGACGGCAGATAATAAGTCTGACTTCCGTCCACTCCATCTACTACTGTTCCATCTTCCTCTGTTATCGTTGCATAGACACCTGTATTATCTTTCTTTAAAGTCAAAAGCAGTGTCTTTGGATTATCTTCTTTTATCTGATCCTTTAAATCACTGGATTTACCATGTAATGTATAATTTACCTTTCCGCTCGTATCATCCTGACCTAAGATGCCATACCGTCCAAATATATTATATCCGCCATAGTATCCGCCCACCGACATAGCATTAGAAAAATAAATCGAAGAATCTCCATCTGTTCCAATCGAGTCTCTTACCATCATACCAAAGCCTTCCTGATTATCTGGTTTAGCTTTCGTAATAAAGTAATCCACCTTTATCTTTGCTGTCATTTCAAAGTTATCTTTTGTCGGATTTAACGTGGTATAATAATAAGAAATACCATCCTGTCCGTCATCCGTGATCTTTCCTTTTCCTTCTGCCAGCTCAACGGTAATCGTCTTCGTTCCATCTGCATTATCCGTAATCACTGGTCTTGTTCCGCCTGAAGTAGACTGTCCAAATAAGATGCTGTTCCACTCCAAATCCTGATATCCAAAAACAACCTTATCCCGAACTGCCGCAACAAAACTAATCTCTAACGGCTGCCCGTCTACTGTTGCACTTACTTTAATCGTATACTCACCCACAGTATCTTTATCAAATGCAGCAGCATCTACTGTTACTTGATCCGGTGTCAATTCCAATACTTCTTTACTATCATAAACTGCCTGAACCTTCAGCCCTTCAGAAGAAAATTCTGTCCCTTTTTCAAACGTTGTAGTAGTCGGATAAGAAACAATCTCCAACCCGGTTACACTTCTCTCTACCACTTTAAGCGAATAAGTTGTTTCCTTTCCTCCAAACGAAACCTTATATACATACTCACCTAACTTTGTAACATCCAAAGCTTCAGAAACTGGTGCTACTTCAAACCCGGAACTAAGAATTCTGCTGCTTCCGTCATCATAAGTTACCGTAATCTGAAGTCCTGCCTTATAGGCATCTTCTTCTATTTCTACATCCTTATAAAACGTTGTCTGATTCGGTCCGCTTGTTACAGCAATCTGTGTCACACTCGCATTAGAAACAGTTACCGGAATTTCAACCTTTTTAGAAACATCTCCATGCGTATAAGTCACTACAATCTTTGTTTCTCCTGCTGTACTAAAATCAAAAGCAATATCTATCTCCGGATCTTCTGCTGCAATCAAATCCTGCAGCTTCTTTGTTATCCCACTGTTATAAGTAACAGTAGCATCCAATCCTGCCCAGTCAAGCACCGTATCACCAATCGCATACTCCGTCTTTACCGGAAGATAATCAACCTTAATCTCCTCTACTACTTCTGTAATAATTGTAATCGGAATTTCAATTGGAGTTCCGTAATAATCCAATGTAATCATTCCATTCTCTGTTGCCTCAGAAAAATCAAAATCTACAATTCGACATTCATTCTCTGTAATAGTAACTGACTTTCCATCCACGGTTCCCTTTACAGAAAATCCTGTTAAATCAATATCTTTATAACTATTTCCTTTAATATACTGTGTCTTTTCTGGAAGTTTCAAAGAATCCGTATCTACTGTAACAGCAGAACCGCTTGCTACGGTATCTAATACAGTATTGCTATAAGTAGCACCAACATTACGGATACTTGTCAGACCAACATACATGGTATCATCTGTAACAACTTTACTAACAACAGCCTCTTCATTCTGATCATTCACTGTCATATATAAGGTATCTCCCACCTTCTGCATAGTAAGATGATACGATTCTCCCACTGTAAAATAATCTGTAATACCTGTAAGATTTTTTCTTGAACCACTAATTTTTTCAGAGGTACATCCTGTTCTTAATGAGCCTAATGTATATGCATTATCACCATTTTTGTACATTCCTATTAAGGCATGTCCCATAGGCAAACTATTTTTTGTCACCTTGTGATCATCTACATTATCTCTCAGCATAATACCAAATCCACCCTGTTTTCCAGCATTATCTGCTGTAATAGTCGCTATTGTGTTTAAAATAAAGTCCTGTTCGGATGGTATTTGATAATATAAGTAATTGATGCCATCATTACTGCCATCTAACTTTCCTTTATTATTAGCTGACACTAACGTTACATCCCCATTTTTCTCTTCCTTAATCGTATTATCTGTTGTATTTGTACTATTACCAAATACACGCCAAGACCAGCCTTCCCAGTCACCGCTTGTAATTACCTCCCCATTGGCTCCACTAAAATCAGTAGCCGCATACACTGTACTTCCTGCCATATTTCCCGGCAAGATACCAACTACCATAAGGAAAGCCATTACAACCGCTAAAGCCTTTTTCCAGTTACTCTTCATAATATACCTCGCTTCCTTTCTGACTTAGCAGATATTCCGGTTTTATCTGCCATAAAAAATGTATCTTGTTACGGAACAAAACAAAATTTTACATTTTTAAACATCCTAACATGTTCTTTCCATAAAGTCAATACATCTTTAGTAACATTGTATATTATATTTTAATTTTTATAAAATATTTGTGCACTTTTATTATCATCCTATTTCCAACAAAACTATAAAAAATAAACTGGAAAAACACCTAAGCTCCTAACAAACTATATCCTATCTAATAATTAATAAACCATCCCCCAAACACTCCCAAAACAAACAGCCATCCCAAACTAAAAAAATTTCTTTATCGCATCCGCTACCTGAGAAACCGTTTCCATCGACAATTTTGCTTTCACTCCACGAATGACCTGTTCAATTATCTCATCCGGTAAATCCACACCCAATATATTTTCCACTGCCTTAATCGGTTCTTTCTCAAACTGCTCTTTAAAAGCTTCATCCTTTGTAACCTTTTCTACAATCTGTCCAATCTGTTCTTTTATATCCATCTCTCATTCCTCCATAATCAGATATTCGCAATCCGCTTCGCCACTTGCTCATAACTGCTATCGCAGCTTTTCAGTTGGAGTGCAAACTCCCACTGAAACAAGGAAGTCCCAACCCACCGCTTTCGCCTTGGCGGCTTAGA
>CAJUEI010000283.1 GCA_910585255.1 uncultured Lachnospiraceae bacterium | reverse complement strand
CTCTTCGAATTTTCAAGGTTGGTTTAACATACTGTTCAATTATCAATGTTCTATCTAAACGTTCCTTCCACTTACTCACTATCCAACGACAGCTTACTTACTATATCACTTATTCTTTCACTTGTCAAGAACTTTTTTCTATTTTTTAAAAACAATTTCTATTATTATCTTAATTCTTATTAAAATCAATTCTATTTTTCTCTATCTCACAGAATTGTCTTCAAATTCTCTCCTAAGCGACTTGTTTATCTTACCATCTCTGTCACAATTTGTCAACTACTTTTTTTACATTCAGGAAAAAACAGCCGGAGTTGGGAAACGATCCCTTTTTGCAGTGACTTCGGAAGAAAGTTAGAAAGTCTTAGGTTTCTGTCAAAAATCTAGGATTTTTTGTCATCTTTTGATGACAAAAAAAGGCACGTGTTTAGCCTCCTGCAGAGGCGAATTGCGTGCCGATCTGTCCGGCTGGATGCACATTTCCTCAGAAACCTTAGACTTTCTTACTTTCTGGAGAGCGGAACAGCAAAAAGGGATCGTTTCCCAACTCCAGCGTCCCCCTCAAAACCATCCCTCTAAAACCATCCCCTAACCCCCTCCAACTTTACTCCCCCAACCATCTTCTCCGCCTCCACAAAAGATACCCTACCGTCCCTGCAACAACCCCTCCAGTCAAAACATAAATCCCTACACTACCCGAAACCTTTCCAGCCAAAAAAACACTGCTCGATCCCCCACTAATCTGAACCACTACTACACGAAAAATACTCTGCCATATCAAAACAAAAATCAACAAAAAAGAAACCCCCAGCAATCCTTTTCCTTTCCAATCCACCCAACCAAATCTTTTCTTAGAATTCCCTAAAATCTCAAGCGAAATCTGCTCTACATCCCCTAATTTTAAAACAGCCTCTTCCTCTGTTCCCCCATTCTCGATCATTTCCGACAGTATCTCCTCATAATCCTCCATATATTTTTTCCTCTCAGACGGCTGTAACTGATACAAAGAACGATTTAATTTCCTTAAAAATTGTTTTTTATTCATCTTCCACTCCTCCTGTAATAAATGCTAAAACCCGCATAATCTCCTCTTTTTCTTTTACAAACCCATTCAAAGCTTCCCTTCCTGCCTCTGTTAAATGAAAATACCTTCGAATTCGATTATGATATTCCACAGAATAAGACATTACCTTTCCACTTGCCTCCATTCTTCGCAAAATCGGATACAGCGTAGATTCCGATATCGCAATATATTCCGATATCTCTTTTATCATTTGATACCCATACGAATCCGACTCACGAATTGCCGCTAATACACAAAATTCCAACAATCCCTTCCTTAACTGTACATCCATCCTATACCTCCTTTTACATAATACTATATTATACACAGTAATAATTGTCAACAAAAACCTTTTCTAAAAACAAAAAATGCCTGACCTTTCCGCCAGACATTCCCTACACTTATTATTAAAACCTTTTACCGCATTTATTTCTCCATAACAATCTTCTTTCTACCATTTCTATACAAATTATAAAATTTTTTTTATTAATTATTCCAAAAAAATCATGTTCTTTCTTCCTCTTTTCCTCTATACTTAATTTGTTATCTTTTTTATCTGACATAACTCCATAATCTGCAAAGATTAAAACTAAGATAAAAAAGATGACTACATCTAAAATTTATTCCAATTCATATTTTACTTTTCATAATAAAAAGATTCGTTTTCTATTAAGAAGCGAATCTTTTTATTTTGCCTTTTCACATCCTAACAAAACATTTCTCCCCCAATCCTCTTATCCTCTTTTCATAAAAAATAACTGTTTTTTTGAAAAATAATCGCTATTTTAATAATTCATATAGCAACTCATTGTTTTTTTATGTTACAGTTTAATATTATCCTTCTATTCTGATCTAACTGAGCCAAACATAAAAAAATCCAGCTTCAGCACATCAGACAGAAGGAACAGGATGAATAATCCACTTCAATATTTTATGCAGAAAGGATGAGTATTATGTCAAAAAGAGGAGAAAATATCTATAAAAGAAAGGATGGACGCTGGGAAGGGCGATTTATGGCAGGAAGAACAGAAAACGGGAAAATTATTTACAAATCTGTCTATGCAAAATCCTATACCGAAGTAAAACTTCTACTGCAGAATAAACGAATGGAATTTCAAGAAAATCTGCGGCAAAAAGAATTAGAAGCCGCAATCAAGGAAACCTCTCTTACCGATTTTCTTGCAGAATGGTTAGAAAGTATCCGTCCTAAAATCAAAGAAAGTTCCTATATCAAATACAACAGCATGATTAAACACTATATTATTCCAAACATCGGGGAAAAAAAATTGTCACAGGTTTCTTATTCTATGTTAGAAGACTTTACAAATCAGCTGCTTTTAGAAGGAGGTTACAAGAATTCTACCCTTTCTTCCAAAACGGTCAATGACACACTTACACTTTTAAAAAGTTCTTTTCGCTATGCAGCAAATAAATATGGCATTATTCTCTGCGACTTTAATCAGATGCCCTATCACCGAAAGGACGGACAAATCCGTGTCTTTAACCAACAAGAACATGAACAGCTAACTTCCTATCTCTATACCCATAACAGTTATCGCAACCTCGGTATCCTTCTTGCCCTATTTACCGGAATCCGAGTGGGAGAATTATGTGCCCTTACCTGGGAAAACATTCATCTAGATTCCGGGGTCATCTCCATCTGCCAGACCATGCAACGGGTCGAGAATACGGAATTTAAAAGCCGCAGAACCGATATGAAAACACGAGTAATTATTACCTCCCCAAAAAGCTCCTGTTCTATCCGGGAAATCCCCCTCCCTGCTTTTCTTATCGATATTTTAAAAAATACCCCTCATTCCGAACGAGGATATTTTTTATCTGATTCAGAGGAACTATTTATTGAACCCCGCAATCTGCAGACTCATTTTAAAACCGTATTAAAAGGTGCCGGAATCGAAGATGCCAACTTTCATGCCCTGCGTCACACATTCGCTACCCGATGTGTTGAATTAGGATTTGATATCAAAAGCCTAAGTGAAGTCCTAGGACACGCAAATGTAAATATTACCCTAAATAAATATGTACATCCCTCTATGGAATTAAAACGAGATAATATGGAAAAACTGTCTCAATTACTTTAATCTATCAAGGAAATCCCCGCTTCTAAGCCGTAAAGGCGAAATCGGTGGGTTGGGAAATTTCCTTTGACAATATTACTTTTTTCTCTCTATCGATAAAAAGGGACACTTACATTAAGCATAAACCATTTTCTTAATGAAACTGTCCCTTTTCTCAAACCAGCCCTCTTTTCATTATTTTTACTTCATCTATTTTCCTCTCTTGACAATGCCCTTATTTTATACTACTCTTTATATATTACAAACAATACTTTTGTTCAATCAAAAGGAGGAAAAAATGACTAAAACAAAGAAAAGTCATATTGAAACAATTACACTGGAGCAGGTTCCAGACAATGAGAAAAAAAGCTGGCCCTCTATTGCCTTTATCTGGGCTGGAAATGTAATCTGTGTACCTGCACTTATGGTAGGCTCTATGGTTTCCGAAGGATTAAACTTTAAAGATTCCATCCTTGCCATGTTTATCGGCTATGGCATTGTTGTTGCACTGATGATGCTGATTGCGGCACAATCCGCTCAGACAGGGCGTCCTACCACTGTTGCTGTATCCCGGGCATTGGGAGATCGAGGCTCCCAGCTCAGTCTTTCTCTTATCATTGCAATCTCTATGATTGGCTGGTACGGTTATCAAACCATCGTATG
>CAJUEI010000282.1 GCA_910585255.1 uncultured Lachnospiraceae bacterium | reverse complement strand
AGGAATCGTTCAGTAAGCTGACGGATTTTGGTAGATGAGCAGGGGAAGATAAATTTTTCTTGTTTGATTGTAGAAGGAGGGTAGAGGTTCCATTGTGACAGGTGGAAGGGATGGCAGGTTTGGTATGACAGGGAAAGGGACGGCTTATTTTTAACCTATCAAGGAAGTAGCGGAGCGGATTCCGAATTTCCTTTGATTAGAGGTTCTCCAAGAAAAGGAGGAATGTGATATGTTAAAAGAATGTTTGGAAGCTGTGGAAAGAAAGATGCCGTTAATTCATAATATTACAAATTATGTAACGGTGAATGATGTGGCAAATGTGCTGCTTGCTTGTAAAGCAAGTCCGATTATGGCGGATGATTTGGAAGAGGCGGCGGAGATTACTTCGATTTGTGACGGGCTGACGATTAATATTGGGACGTTGAATCAGCATACGGTTCCGGCTATGTTTGCTGCAGGGAAACAGGCAGTGAAATTGGGGCATTGTGTAGTATTCGATCCGGTGGGAGCTGGAGCTAGTATGTTTCGAACCAATACGGCTCTTTCACTGATGCGGGAGATTTCCTTTGACTGTATTCGGGGAAATAGTTCGGAACTAAAGGCTTTGGTGTTTGGAAGCGGAAATACGCAGGGAGTGGATGCCAATGTAATGGATGTGGTGACAGAAGAAAATCTGGAAGAAATGATCTTGATTTTTCAGGCATTTGCAAAAGAAAGACATTGTATTCTTGTCTGTACGGGAGCGATTGATTTGGTTTTGGATGAAAGGCATAGTTATATTATTCGAAACGGACGTCCTGAGATGAGCAAAATTACAGGAACCGGATGTCAGCTTTCGGCTGTGACGGCTGCCTATTTGGCGGCAAATCCTGAGCGGAAATTGGAGGCTTGTGCGGCTGCTGTCTGTGTGATGGGGATTGCTGGAGAAGTGGCATGGGAGAGAATGGAAAAGGGAGACGGAAATGCTTCTTATCGAAATCGGATTATTGATGCGGTCTATCGGATGAGCGGAGAGGAGTTGGAGAGGAGGGCAAATTATGAGATGCGGTGATTGGCTGCTCTATGCGGTGACGGATCGGGGCTGGTCGGATAGAGAGCATCCTTTTATTTGGCAGGTGGAAGAGGCATTAAAGGGAGGAGTAACTATGCTGCAGCTTCGGGAAAAGGAATTGTCTAAAGAGGAGTGTTATAGGGAAGCGTTGGAGGTACAAAGACTTTGCAGGCAGTATCAGGTTCCTTTTTTAATCAATGATCATGTAGAACTGGCTTGTTGTCTGGATGCGGACGGCGTACATGTGGGGCAGACGGATATGGAGGCTTCTTTAGTAAGGGAGAAGATAGGAAAAGAAAAGATTCTTGGGGTATCGGTGCAGACAGTGGAACAGGCTGTGCTGGCACAACGGCAGGGAGCGGATTATTTAGGGGTTGGAGCTATTTTTGCTACACAGTCTAAAGCAGATGCACAGGCTGTCGAAATAGAAGTACTGCGGCAAATTGTTCAGACCGTTTCTATTCCAGTTATAGCGATTGGAGGGATTGTAGAAGAAAATCTGGATCAGCTTGCAGGAACCGGGATTTGCGGAGTTGCTGTGATTCGAGCTGTTTTTGCCCAAAAAGAGATACCGTCGGCTGTTTTGCGGCTTCGCAGAAGGTGTGAGCAGCTATTTGAAATTGGAGGGAGAAGCTAATATGATAAAAACGGCACTTACAATAGCGGGAAGTGACTGTTCAGGCGGAGCGGGGATTCAGGCAGACTTAAAGACGATGACGATGCATGGCGTTTATGGAATGAGTGTGATTACAGCTTTGACGGCACAGAATACAAGAGGAGTGTCTGCAGTCTGTCCGGTGACAGAGGAATGTTTCAGGCAGCAGATAGACAGTATTTTTACAGATATTGTACCGGATGCAGTAAAGATTGGAATGATTGGTTCTAAGTGTTTGATTCCGATCCTTGCAGAAAGGCTTGCCTATTATCAGGCTGACAACCTTGTTATCGATCCCGTTATGGGTTCTACTAGCGGGACGGAATTTTTAGGCAGAGAGGGAAAGACCGAGTTGGCAAAGAGATTGTTTCCTATGGCAAGACTGATTACGCCTAATCTTTTAGAGGCAGAGCGATTAGTGAACAGAACGATTCAAAGGAAAGCAGAGAGAGAGGCAGCGGCAGTGGAAATGGGTCAGCGGTATGGATGCAGTGTTCTGTTAAAGGGAGGACATGCAGCAGAGGATGCAGATGATTTTCTTTATGAAATAAAACAAAATCGGAAAATCTGGATAAGCGGAGAACGATATTATGTTTCTAATACACATGGAACAGGATGTACCTTAAGTGCAGCGATTGTTTCTAATTTAGCAAAGGGAAAGGAATTGGAAGAGAGCGTGCGGCTGGCAAAAGAATATATCAGCGGAGCATTGCAGAAGGAGATTTTTCTTGGACATGGAAACGGTCCATTGAACCATATGTGGAATTTAGAAAATTAGAAAACAGGCACAATAAGAAGGAAACACATTAGATAAGAGAAGAAATAAAAACTAAAAAAATCGGCAGGAGGAAAAAAGAATGTATGCTACACAGATGGAAGCTGCACGGAAAGGGATTCTTACAGAACAATTAAAAGCGGTTGCGGTTAAAGAACAAATGACAGCAGAGGAGCTGATGCCGCTTGTAGCGGAGGGAAAAGTTGTGATCTGTGCAAATAAAAATCATGCCTGTTTAGATGCAGAAGGGATTGGATCAATGCTTCGCACAAAGATCAATGTCAATCTGGGAGTCTCGAAAGATTGTAAAGATAAAGAAGCAGAGATGAAAAAGGTACAAAAAGCAGTGGAAATGGGTGCTCACTCGATTATGGATTTATCTTCCCATGGAGATACACAGCCGTTTCGGAGAAAATTAACGGCAGAATGTCCGGCAATGATTGGAACCGTACCGGTTTATGATGCGGTGATTCACTATCAGCGGGATTTAGCGACACTTTGTGCACAGGACTTTTTAGATGTGATTCGGCTTCATGCAGAAGATGGAGTAGATTTTGTAACTTTGCACTGTGGGATTACCAGAAAGACAATCGAACAGATTCGAACGCAGAAGCGGAAAATGAATATTGTATCACGGGGAGGGTCTTTGGTATTTGCCTGGATGTGCATGACCGGAGAGGAAAATCCGTTTTATCAGTATTATGATGAAATTTTGGAAATTTGCCGGGAATATGATGTTACGATCTCTCTTGGGGATGCCTGTCGGCCGGGATGTTTGGCGGATGCTTCGGATGTCTGTCAGATAGAAGAATTGGTGCGGCTGGGAGAATTAACAAAACGTGCTTGGGAGAGGGATGTGCAGGTAATGGTGGAAGGTCCCGGGCATATGCCGATGGATCAAATTGCGGCTAATATGAAGATCCAGCAGACAATCTGTATGGGGGCACCTTTTTATGTGTTGGGACCTTTGGTAACCGATATTGCACCTGGGTATGATCATATTACGGCTGCGATTGGAGGAGCGATTGCGGCAGCGGCGGGAGCTTCTTTTTTGTGCTATGTAACTCCGGCGGAGCATTTGGCTTTGCCGAATTTAGAGGATGTGCGGCAGGGGATAATAGCTTCCCGAATTGCGGCTCATGCGGCTGATATTGCAAAGGGGATTCGAGGGGCTAGGGAATTAGATGATGCAATGGCTCAGGCACGGCGGGAATTGGATTGGGAAAAGCAGTGGGAGTGTGCGATAGATCCAAAAACGGCGAAGCAGATTCGGGAAGAGCGAAAACCGGAGCAGGAGGACAGTTGTTCGATGTGCGGAAAATTTTGTGC
>CAJUEI010000281.1 GCA_910585255.1 uncultured Lachnospiraceae bacterium | reverse complement strand
TCCCACTGAAACAAGGAAGTCCCAACCCACCGCTTTCGCCTTGGCGGCTTAGAAGCGGGGGACTTCCTTGATGAGGTTAAAATGGTGGATTAAATGTAAGTAAGCATCTTCTAAAGTTTCACGTTTGGTTTGACTGATTAGTTCCGATGCTGTTCCTAAAAACAGGATCTCTCCTTGATGAATAACGATTAACTGGCTGGAAACAAAGTGGATATCTTCTATAATATGCGTGGAGAGAAGAACCAGCCGTTCTTTTGCTATCTGAGAGAACAGATTGCGGAAATTCAGTCGTTCTTCTGGATCGAGTCCTACTGTAGGTTCATCAAAAATTAAAAAGGAGGGGTTTCCTAATAAAGCCTGTGCAATGCCAACCCGCTGCCGCTGCCCGCCTGAAAGAGTACGAATACGGGTACGACTTATAGACTGCAGGTTGGTAGCTTCTAATGCTTTTTGAATCGCTTTTTTGCTGTTTGAAATATATTTTAAGGAGGCCATGTAGTCTAAAAATTGTTCGATTGTCAGTTCATTGTAGAGACCGAAATTTTGCGGGAGATAGCCTAAAGATGATTTTAATTGTTTTTCACACTGTTCTAACGGAACTCCATTAAAAAGGATAGTACCGCTGGTAGGTTTTAATGCAGCAACTAATAATTGCATAAGTGTAGATTTTCCGGCTCCGTTTGGTCCAAGAAGCCCGATTAAATTAGGAGACTGCAAGGTAAGGGAAAGATCCTTTAATGCCCGCTTTCCTCCGGGATAAGTCATATTTAGGTGGTTGATTTCAAATTTCATAAAAATAATGCCCCTTTCTAAATAATAGCGTATTTTATAAAAATTTTTTAAAATAACTTTACTGCTTAAATTAGTCAAATCGGATATTCGCAATCCGCTTTGCTACTTGCTCATAACCTCATTTTAAATAAAATATAAATAATAGATAAAGTTTTATGTGTTTTATATTTTTATGGATATAATAATTATTAATAAAATTTAATAAGTGTAACAACACTATTTTGATGATTCAAGATTTGACAGGTATATCCATGCAGATCCAGAATCCGCTTTGTTAGATAAAGTCCTAGACCACTTCCTCCGGTTTCTCGATTTCTGGAAGTTTCTACACGATAAAAGGCATCAAATAGATAGGGAATAGCTTCTTCTGGTATCGTAATTCCACTGTTTTCAATCTGTAAAAAAGCATTATTCTTATCTTTTTGCAAAAGAATTTGGATTTGGGAACCAGCAGGAGAGTAAATTACGGCATTGGAAAGTAAATTGGCAATCGCTCGTTTAAACAGAGTTTCATCTGCCTGTAAAAAAAAGTCAGGCAAGATATCAATAGAAAAGGTATGCTGATAGGATTCAATAAGTTCCTGAAGCTGTTCTATCACTTGTTCGACTATTTGCAAAAGTGAGCAGGAAGAGGAGGAAACAAGAGAGTCGATTGTCTGAATACGGGAAATCGTCAGAATTTCTTTTACTAATGCTTCCATTCGATTGGTAACAGCCAGAGAGCGGGCTAAGTATTTATCCCGGTTTTGGTAAATATCAATACCTGCCAGCATACCGGAGAGCTGTCCTTTTAAAATCGTAATCGGTGTTTTTAATTCATGGGAGGCAGCGGAAAAAAAGGTAGTCTGCTGTTTTTTTAACAGTCGTTCTTTTTCCATATCTTTTTGCAGGGCATGGTTTGCTTTCTTTAGATCGGAAAGAGCAGAAGATAAATGCAGGGATAAGCTGTTTAAATTTTGACTTAAAGTACCGATTTCATCTCGGCGGTTTTCACTGCAGGAAGAAGAAAAATCCAAAGCAGCCATTTTTTCGGATATTTTACTAAGGCGGAGAATCGGGCGTGTAATATAATAGGAATAAAAAAAGGAAACCGTAAAAGAAAGACCCAAAATAAAAACCGCTAGGGTAGGCAGTACTTTTAAAAGAGCCTGTTCTGTTTGATTTGCTGCTGCCGTAAGCTGTGGATGAACCGTTAAAAAATAGACGGTATCTTCTGAAGAAAAACGAAAAGGAAACGAAGTTCCGATAGCTAGATCCGTATCAGCAGGAAAAGAAGATGCAACAGAACTTGTAACCATAACATCGCTTTGATAGACGGCACAATTTTCAGTATATTGGTAGGATTGAATCAGACCTTCTTCATTGGTAATTGTAATACTAACAGCGTTGTTTTGTAAGAAATTCTGAATAATTTCATTTGCTTTAGGACGATTGGACTGTTCTAATTGTTCTAAAAGCAGCAGAGTATTTTCATTGATATCTTTTACGGCAATAGAGAGCCATGTAGTAGGGGTGGCCCATGCAATAAATGCATAAGTAATACCACAGGCTGCAAATAATAAAAAAGTTGTTAATAGAAAAATATGTAATGTCAGGCTGGTTCTTTTTTCAAATTTTTTCTGGTTTGATTTTTTCCACACAATATCCTACTCCTCTCACAGTTTCGATATAATCTTCCTTTATTTTTTTTCGCAGATTTTTAATATGAGTATCCACAATTCGTTCATCGCCTAAAAAATCATAGTTCCAAACTCGTCCAAGCAGCATGGATCGAGTCAGTACTTTTCCTTGATTTTCAATTAATTCTTTTAATAGATCAAATTCCTTGACTGTTAATTCTAAAGTTGTTCCATTTAGAGCCGCCTGATAGGCATCTAGATCTAGAGAAAGATTTTTATAAAGCAGACAGTGGCTGTCGGTTTCTTCTAAATCGGTTCTTCGCAGAATAGCAGCAATTTTCTTTAAAAGAATTGGTATGGAAAAAGGTTTGGTAATATAATCGTCAATTAAATAGTCAAACCCTTTTAATTGATCTTCTTCGGAGTCTAATGCTGTAAGCATAATAATAGGAACAGAGGATTCATTTCGAATTAATCTGCATATACTATAACCGTTTAATTTAGGAAGCATAATATCTAACAAGATAAGATGAAAGGTATTTTTTCGAAAAAAATCGATGGCTTCTAGTCCATTGCTGGCAGCAGTAGGGCAGTAACCGGCATTTCGAAGATAGGCACAAAGGATTTCTTGAATATCGGGTTCATCTTCAATAATTAATATTTGTTTCATAATTCATCTCCGTATAAATAAGATTTTTTTATTTATGATAAAGAAATGTTTTTTAAATTGAGTTTATTATAACATAGGAATGTGGAGTTTGTGTGGAGATAGCGATAGTTTCTAAATTTTTCCTTTTTGTTGTGAGAGGAAAGGGTAAAAGGATGGTTGGGGGGAGGACGCCAGAATGGGGAAACGATTCCTTCCCGCTGTTCCGCTCTCCAGAAAGTAAGAAAGTCTAATGCCTCTGAATCTAGGTATATCCAGCCGGACGGACCGGCACGCAATTCGCCTCTGCAGGAGGCTAAACACGTGCCTTTTTTTGCCATTGGCAATGGCAAAAAATCCTAGTGGATCGACAGAGGCATAAGACTTTCTAACTTTCCTCCGAAGTCACAGCGAAAAGGAATCGTTTCCCCATTCTGGCTGTTTTTCCCTGCCTGTAAGTTTATAGCTGATTCATGCATCCGTAGAGGGAAGTTTTATTCTTGTTTAGACTTGGAAAACAAGTTTGTTTAGGCAGGAATTCATTCTTCAAAAAATAAATTTGTTTAAAGAAATTTTAAGAAATAAAAAAAGGATTAAAAAATAAAAAAAAGTTAAAAAAATAAAAGGAAGCTTTAGAAAGTAAAAGGAAGCTTTAAGAGGTAAAAGGAAGCCTTAAATGAATGCTCATGTACGGTAAAGAAGTAAGCAACCGAAAACAAGAGATAGACCGCCAGCACCACACTATTCCGAACCAAAG
>CAJUEI010000280.1 GCA_910585255.1 uncultured Lachnospiraceae bacterium | reverse complement strand
AAAGTATCATATCCCTTTCGCAGCTGCTGAATCATACCATGGCAATAACTGATAGCTGCTGCCTTTTTTATCTGTTCTTCACTGGCTGATAAATTGGAATACCTTAGATTATTTCGCACAGTATCTGTAAAAAGTACGGTATCCTGCAATACAATTGCAGTATTTTTTCGAAGTTCTTCACAAGAAATTTCTCGAATATCGATTCCGTCAATTAAAATTCTGCCATGATCCATTTCATAAAACCGCATCAAAAGATTTACTACCGTGGTTTTTCCGCTGCCTGTTGCTCCGACTAATGCAATTTTTTGTCCGGCATCTACTTTTAAATTAAAATCATATAGTACCTGTTTTCCCTCCTGATAAGAAAAGTCGACATGTTCAAAGGTAATGACTCCTTTTGCCTGCTTCATATCATATTGCCCAGATTTGTCTTCGTCTGCTTCGTCTAGAATCTCAAATACCCGTTCTGCTCCGGCAACTGCCGTTTGAATCTGTCCATATACCTGTGCCAATTCATCAATAGGACGTCCAAATTGTTTTGCATAGATAATAAAGGCTGAAATAATGCCGATTGAAATTTTTCCGCTGATTGCAAAATATCCGCCAAACGCAGCAATAATTACAAATCCAATATTGTTGATTACATTCATAACAGGTCCTATAGATCCTCCAAGAATCTCTGCAGTAATACCAGTTCTTGTTAATTCATCTGACGTCTGATTAAATTCTTCGATTACGTTCTGCTGCCGATTATAAGCTACTACCGTTCGGTAACCCGTTACCATCTCTTCTACAGTACCATTTAATTTTCCTAACAGAATCTGGCGTTTTCGAAAAAATTTCCGCATCTGTGCAGATAAGAATTTAGTGGCGGTTATAGTAAGAATAACAGTAAAACATGAGAGCACAGCCAGAGGCAGACAATAATATACCATCATAATAACAGTTCCGATAATGGTAAAAATACCGGAAACTAAGGAACTAAAGGACTGTGCAATTGTATTAGAGATGTTTTCTACATCATTCGTCATACGACTCATAATATCTCCATGGGAATGATGATCGAGATAGCGAATAGGAAGATTCACAATTTTATCAAATAAATCCTCTCTCATATGCTGTACAATTTTTTGACTTAACCTGGCACTGACAATACTTTGAACTAAAGTGGCAATACCATGAATTCCATATAGAATCAGCATAAAAATAAGAATACTTGGCAGTTGCTCAAATCTTCCCTCTGCTATTCGATCAATTGCTTGGCTTTGCAGACCAGGTGCACTGATATAACAGACTACAACGATCCATACAGCAAAAAACAGGATCCACAATTGCCGCTGTTCTGAAGAAAAATATTGAAGCAGCCGCCGTAATGTCTTTTTTCCCTCTTTTGGTTTTTCTGCCTCCTGATGATTTCTAGGACTTCTCATACCAGGAATTTTATATTGATTGAGTTGTGTTTGTCTGCTTTCTTCTTTACTCATGATTTTCACCTTCCGTTTTTAACTGGGAATCATAGATATCTCGATAAATTTCACTATATTTTAATAAATTTTCATGTGTATTGCAGGCTGCTATCTGCCCGTTTTCTAATACAGCAATTCGATCTGCATTTTTTACGGAAGCGATTCTTTGAGCAATAATAATCTTTGTAGTACCAGGGTATTCTTTTTGTAATGCCTGATATAATTTTGCTTCTGTTTTTAGATCCAGTGCACTGGTGGTATCATCGAAAATTAGAATAGCTGCGTTTTTTAAAATAGCCCGGCTAATAGCAAGCCGTTGTTTTTGTCCTCCAGAGAGGTTCATTCCTTTTTCTGCAATTAATGTTTTCATTCCATTTTCTTTTTTCTGAATAAATTCTGCTGCCTGTGCAATAGCAGCAGCTTTTTCAACCTCTTCTTTTGAGGCATTTGGATTTCCCCATCGGATATTTTCTTCGATAGAAGAACAAAAAAGTTCGCTTTTTTGCAGAGCAATTGCTATTTTACTGCGAAGAAACGTTACATCATAATCTTTTACATTTATCCCATCAATAAGAATTTCTCCTGCTGTTACATCATAAAATCTTGGAATTAAATTTATGAAACTGGATTTTCCGCATCCGGTTGCACCTAAAACAGCAAGTGTTTCGCCGGGATAAACAGTAAGATTAATATGATTTAATACCAACTGCCCATTGGATTCCGGGTAGGAAAAAGAAACGTTTTTAAATTCTATCTGGCTGCCGATATTACTGTCTTGAACGGCAGTTTTTTGTCCGGTATAATTGCCGCCTTGAATAGCTGGCATACAATCTAATACTTCCTGTATTCGCTTTCCAGAAGCCATTCCCCTAGAAGCAGTTTGAAAAATCATTGCCATCCGCATCAATGCATTTAAAATCTGAGAAAGGTAGGTAATAGCTGCCATAACATTACCAGGTGTAGCGGCATTTGCCCGTACTTCTATTGCTCCTACCTGAATAATTGCTACAATTGAAATATTTAATACAATATTCATCAGCGGTGTCATATAAGAAAGCAATATTAAGATCCGCAGTTGGGTATCAATTAAAGCATAGTTTGCTGTTCGAAACCGATCTTTTTCATAGTCTTCTTTTACATAAGCTTTTACTACCCTGGAGCCGCTGATATTTTCCTGGATAACGTGATTTACCGTATCTAATTTTTCTTGTAAAATACCAAACATTGGGTTTGCTTTTGAAATAAAGAATAATACCATTATAATAACAAAGGGAAGTGCACATAATACAACAATTCCAAAATTGAGATCTAACAATAGCATACTGATAATACCGCCAAAAAACAGCATAAAGGTACGAACAAATCCCCGAATACACTGCATAATAAAATTTTGTAACTGTGTAATGTCATTTGTAACTCTGGTAATTAAAGAACCAGTAGAAAAGTGATCGGTTTGTTCAAAAGAAAAAGACATCATTCTTTTAAAGACATCTTTTCGAATATCATTTCCAAAGTTTTGACTGCATTGGTTGGCGAATACACCCGATAATACTCCACAGATTCCTCCAACAGCGACAAAAAGCACCATTTTTATTCCTGTTGTAATAACAAGGGAAAGATTTCCGATTCCCTGATTTGAGAGACCTAACACTCCTTCATCTACAATTATACTCATCAGTCTAGGCTGCTGCAAATCCATAAAGACTTCTCCGCACATAAACAATGGGGCAATAACGGCAAATAGCCAATATTTTTTTAAGTACTTTAATAACTTTTGCATAATTATGTATCCTTTCTGTAAATCTTAAGGAGCATACCAGTGATCCACTAATTTTTTTAAAAGCTGTTTGAGTGTTTCTTTTTCCGTTTTAGTTAAAACGGCATATAGATTTTTTCCTTTTTCCTTGTTTAAAAAAATTTTGGCTGTTTCTCTTCCTTTTTCTGTCGCTTTTAGTATAACACATCGCTTATCATTTACATCTCGTTCTCGGATTAAAAGCCCCCGTTCTTCTAATTTAGTGACGATTTCACTGATAGAACCAGATTTTATTGAGAATTTTTCTTGAAGTTCTTTTTGTGTAATCGATTCCTGCTGAATTAAAATATTTAATATTTTTTCCTGCATACGTCCCCGCTCTGGACGATGAAATAAAAAGTGACCGCATTTTCCTAATAATTGAGAAAGTTCTTCTGTTTCGTTCTCTTCCCACCATGGTATCTGCGAATTTTCGTTAGAATTTAATTTTTGCTGTTTCATAATTCCTCCTATTTCTCTTGGTACCTTATTAATAAAATATAGGGTAAATTTTATCTTTTGTCAAGGTACCTAAGTTAAATCGGATATTCGCAATCCGCTTCGCTACTTGCTCATAACCTCATCAAGGAAGT
>CAJUEI010000279.1 GCA_910585255.1 uncultured Lachnospiraceae bacterium | reverse complement strand
CAGCAGGCTGATTGCCAGATAAAGGATATTGGAAGCAGCGTCCATTGCCTGAAGGTAGTGGGTTGGATTAGCGGCAAAAAGTGAGATGATTTCTTCGAAAATCTTTTTTAAGCTAACCGTATCAAATTCATCAAATGCCCGTATAATGCCGTCTTTAAAAAGGGAAAGATTAAATGCATTGCGATCCGGAGCGGTTTCTTTTAATAAATCGTAAAATAAAAGTGGTTCTTCTAAAGTGGCAAGGGAAGCAATTTGTCTGGCGTCCTGATAGGATTCTGCAATCTGAGACGGCGATTTGCACAGACTTCCTACACTGGTAAGAATGATAACATTAAAATAGTTTTGTACCATTAAAAAGGTTTTATGTAGGGCAAAAGAAAGCATTTCTCCATAGAAAGCGGCTTCTTCTAAAGGGACTAAAATACTGAAATGTTTCATATCCAATCCGGTAATATAACAGTTTAAATATTTTACAATAATTTCCCGCACCATCTGTATCGTACTGAAGTAGAGTTGAAAAAGTTGATCGTTTTCCTGTTCCGATAGGGCACAGTTTTTAATCTGACAATAGCAGACCGTATAATAAGGGGCAGAAAAATCCAAGTGCAGTTCTTTTACTTCCAGGGCAAACTGTGCTTCATCTTCAAAAAGATTATGTAAAAGCCGAATAAAAAATTTATCCAATTCTCCTTGAATATCCGTTTTTGTATCGAGATAAAAGGAATCGGAATGACTGTGCTTATTTAAAAAATCTAGTGCTTTTTGGATGGCAGTACTTAGACTGTCCCGATCCAGTTCTAATTTTACTAAATAGTCTAAAACTCCATATTTCAGTGCTTCTTTGGCAAGCTGAAATTCCTCATAGCTAGTTAGAATTAAAAAGACAGGAAGTTCACCATAGGTTTCCCGACAGTATTTTAAAAGCTGAAGCCCGTCCATTACCGGCATTTTAATATCGCAGATCACCAAGTCTGGCATATCTTCTTCTATCATATGGAGGGCAATTTCTCCGTTTGAAGCAGTACCGCAGATAGTGATGTTATAGCTGTTCCAGTCTAACATAGAAGAAACACCGATTTGTACAAGCGGCTCATCATCGACAATCAGTAATTTATACATAGTTTCATATCCTCTTATTGTTATAATATTAGAAATATTAAAATAGTAAAAATAGGTTTTTATCCAGAAGTATTTTCCTGTTCGGAAGAGAGAATCGGATCGCTGCATGGCAGTTGAATATGCATAGTTGTAAACTTTCCGATTTCACTTTGAATGGAAATCCCATAATGTTCTCCAAAATAAAATTGAATTCGTTTATTGACATTGTGAATTCCGATTTTACGGAAGAAATCATGCTGTACTTCCTGTGTATTTCCAGAGAGAACCTGTTCGATTAATTCCGGTGTCATACCGATACCGTTATCTGTTACTTCAATGGCAATTCCGGGTTGTTCTAACCAAAGATTTGTAAAAATTGAAATTTTAATTTCACCGGAGCCTCCCTTTGCTTCAATGCCGTGAAACATGGCATTTTCTACAATCGGCTGCAGGGTAAATTTAGGAATCGGGTAGGAAAGAACGGCATCTTCAATTTGATAAGTAACCGTAATAATGCCGCCATAGCGGTATTGTTGGATTACAATATAATTTTTTAAAAGTTCCATTTCCTCCCGAATCGGAATCACCTGTCTGGTTCCTTTGGAGATACTTTTTAACAGACGGGAGAGAGCGGTTGTCATCTCTGCAATTCCGGTAGCGTTTTGAATCGTAGCCATCCATTTGATAGAATTGAGTGTATTATAGAGAAAATGCGGATTAACCTGACTTTGTAGCACTTGATATTCCAATTCTTTTTGCTGTTTTTCTGCTGCAATTCGGTTTTCCATCAGTTGTACAACATTGGTAGAAAGGGAATTAATTCCTTTTCCGATTTCCCCAAATTCATTGCTCCATTCAATCGCTGCATCATAGGAAAAGTCTCCATTAGAAATTTCCTGCATTTTTTTTTGAAGCCGGGCAACCGGGTGGTTAATAATCCGATTTAAAGAAAATATCAAAAGAATACCAAGAGAAAGACCAATCAGTAAAATAATCAGCAGGATAAAAGAATAGGTTTTCTTTTGACTGTGCAGTTCTGCATCAGAAATACTCTGTGAGAGATACCATCCGTCAAGAATAGAAGGGTAGCTGACTAAAGTCATTTTGCTGCCGTCTAAGTCGGTTACTTGATAGAGAAGGGTTCCTTTATAGAGACCTTCAGAAGCAATCGGCTGCATAGCAGAAAATGTATATTCCTGAAAAGAACCTTTTTCATATCGATAAGTTTTTCCGCCAAAAGTAAGGTAGAGCTGGCTGTCCTCTGTAATGGGATATTGAGAAAGTGCATCGGACAAAAGGTCAGAAGAAATCGTCAAATATGTCCATCCGACAATAGAAGTGTTATAGCGATTATAGATAGGACGAATGACCGGAATGATTTGACGTGTTTCAAAAGGAGAGAGAGGATCTTCTACCAGGCCAATCCAGCTAGAGGAAGGAGAGAGGAGCAGTTGGGAAAAATAGTCGGTTTGAGTGGCTTTTTCATAGTCTTTGCTGGAGCCGTCTACGACCAGTTTTATTTCTTGAATAAAGTTCTTTTTGTGGTTGCCGATCATAATGCGGAGCAGGTAATCATTGGCTTTATTGGTATCATATTCTTCTTTCATCCGTTGGTAGGCATTTAATTTCAGCAGCTTATTTGCAGGATCGGAAGTTAAAAATTGGTAGATAAATTCGGCATGGTTTCCCCAGTCAGCAAGATAGAGAAGCTGATTCATATGTTCCGTTATCGTATTCATCGTCATCTGCAGTCCGAATTCTGTAGAACGGATCAATCCCTTTTTTAAATTGGATTCAAAGATGTAATAAAAAAAGGATACCGCTAACAGGGTGATGGCTAAAGAGAGGAATACGGAGATAATGGTAATTTTTGCTTTTATGGAATGGAACATGGTAAGCCTCCTTTGGGATGATGGGGTTGGGGGAAACGTTTTTTTTATATTATAGTATATCGCAGAAAAAGTCAATTCGATTGGAGAGGTTTTTAAAATTAAAAGGATACTGGGAAGGATACCGGAATGGGAAAGCGGTTGAAAGGCAGAAAAGGAGCGGTTATAATGTAAAGAAAAAAGCCGGTTGGAGCTTTTGGCGGTGGCAAGAGGTCTTGGATGGTAAGGGAGACAGTAGAAGCATGGTATATTTTTTAATGCATGAGAATGATATAGTTGCACTTTTTTATTATGAGGAGGGCGAGATAGATGCAATACAGTTGTCACCGAATAAGGCAGAAAGAATGGAAGAAAAAAATTAGAAAACAGTAAAATATTATATGTTATCATAAAATATTACATCTTTTTTATAGGAAATAGAAAAAATAATTTGGCATTAGAGTAAAAAAAGATGAAATTTATTTGGATTTTACATTTCTTTTTTGTGCAAAATAGTGTATAATAAAAATCGTTAGAAAGAAAGAGGAGCTGCAGTAAAGGAAAGATAATTACAGCAGCTGCAAGAGAAGGAGGATTACTATGAAAAAAAGAAAGTTATTCAGTGCAGTAATGGCATGCTCAATGGTGTTGGCTTTGGCGGGATGCGGCGGAAACGGCAATACCCCTGCTCCGACAACGACAGCGGGAACACAGACGGAAACGACAACCCCTGCTGCTACAACAGAAGCACCTACTACTACGGCACAGTCACAGCCGGCTGGTGATGCGGTTACATTAAAGTGGGCGATTTGGGATCAGGATGCGACTCCATATTGGGTTGCCTTAAAGGATGCCTATGAGGCAGAAAATCAGAATGTAACCATTGAGCTGATTGATCTGGGTTCTACTGATTATATGACGGTTCTTGCAACACAGCTCTCCGGCAGTACTTCTACATTTGATGTTGTTTCGG
>CAJUEI010000278.1 GCA_910585255.1 uncultured Lachnospiraceae bacterium | reverse complement strand
CACACTATTTCGAATACTTCTGTGCCTGCTCTTCTATCAATTCCAAATCATCAAAATAATTAATCTTCATCGCCGCTTTCACCGCTTCCAAAGTCTGAACCGCCCGTTCCCGTGCCACCAAACTTCCCTCTTTCAAAATCTGGAACACCCCTCGAATATCCATTTCATACTGCTTTCTTCTCTGACGAATCGGCTCTAACTCCTCCTGCATAATCGCATTTAAAAATTTCTTCACCTTAATATCACCAAGTCCGCCCCTAGTATAATGTGCTTTCAGTTCTTCCAAATCCTGATACTCCGGCAAATACCGCTCAAAATGCTCCTTTTTGCAAAACGCATCTAAATACGTAAACACCGTATTTCCTTCCAAATGCCCCGGATCCGTAATCTTAATATGAGTCGGATCGGTAAACATACTCATAATCTTTGCTCTCACCTCTTCCTCCGAATCCGAAAGATAGATACAATTCCCCAAAGACTTACTCATCTTCGCCTTTCCGTCTATCCCCGGCAGACGAAGACAAGCCTGATTCTCAGGAAGCAGACTATCCGGCTCCACTAAAGTAGGGGCATAAATATAATTAAACCTCCGCACAATCTCCTTAGTCTGCTCAATCATAGGAAGCTGATCCTCCCCCACCGGTACAGTCGTTGCCTGAAACGCCGTAATATCCGCAGCCTGACTAATCGGATAAGTAAAAAATCCCACCGGAATACTGGTCTCAAAATTTCGTGCCTGAATCTCAGATTTTACAGTAGGATTTCTCTGCAGCCGAGACACCGTTACCAAATTCATATAATAAAACGTAAGCTCCGTAAGTTCCGGCACCATCGACTGAATAAACAATGTCGTTTTTTTCGGATCTAACCCGCAGGAGAGATAATCCAATGCGACCTCAATAATATTTTGCCTTACTTTTTCTGGATTATCTGCATTATCTGTCAAAGCCTGTGCATCCGCAATCATAATAAAAATCTTATCATATTCCCCGGAATTCTGTAACTCCACCCGCCGTCTTAGCGATCCCACATAATGCCCAATATGCAGCTTTCCAGTCGGTCGATCTCCTGTCAATATTACTCTTTCTGCTGGAATAACCTTTTTTATCTCCTCCTCCTGAACTACTGTTTCTGTCTTAATTTCTTCCATGTTTCATTCCTCCATTCTTTTATCATAACAAACACTTCTATTTTCTTCCATTCTTTCATGTTTCACATCATATCATATCATTTTTTAATTTTCAACATCCTTTTCCCTCCCCTTTCTATCCATTCTTTTTCCAAAAATATAATTTATTTGAAAACCCACTTTCCTAATACACAAAATATGGTATAATCTATAAATGGGCTAATTTTCAAACTATAATAAAATTAGACTTTTTCATTATTTACCAAAGGAGACCGATTTATGTTAGCTTTACAGATTACAAACATAAAAGATTTTATGTCCAAATTATTCTTAAAAGATACCTTCGATTCTTTTTATCTGGTAGAATCTTCTATCGTAACCGCAACTACCTTTTCTATTGACGGCAGAATAAAAAAAGAATACTTTACCGCCGAAGAATTAGAAGCTCATCCCTATGAAGAATACTCCACTTGGGAAATACTTCGTCCGTTTTGTTTTCAATTCATCAAGGGGAAAAAAACACCTCTTGCCATTAAATTAATTCTTCGTCTGCCTCCAGCACAATCCGAGCAGCTTCTAGAACAAAGCAGTCTGCCCTACCAACTTCAAGATATTGACGGCTTCTTTCTCAATATCCGCTATGAAAATTCCGCCGCTGTCTGCACCACCGGAATTTCCATAAAAACTTTTACTCTAGACAAATCTCTAGAGCAATATTGGGATCAAACCATCATAAAATTCTTGAAAAATGCCAATATTGATACAGAATAAAACCATTTTTACATGATACTCGTTCTATCCGTTTACTACGTTTTATAATACAAAATAAGCAAACTGATAAAAAATAATAAAAAATATTTAACTTTAATAAAAGAATTAATTTCAGAAAGGATAATCGAAATGAATCAAGAATTAAAAGACTTTTTCTCTATGCTGCAAAAATCCGTATCTCCCTACCATGCAGTAGAAGAAGGTACAATACAATTAAAAAACGCCGGCTATACCGAACAAAAACTAGACGAAAAATGGCAGTTAAACAAAGGAAACGGCTACTTTATCCGCCCCTACGGTTCCACTCTAATCGCATTTTACATTGGAGAACACTATCAAACCGGGGATATGCTCCGTGTAGAAGCCGCTCACACCGACTGGCCCTGTCTAAAACTAAAATCTCTTCCAGAGAAAAAAGGACACTATCAAAGCTTAAATGTAGAAGTCTACGGAGGTCCTATCTTAAGTACCTGGCTGGATCGTCCTCTCTCCGCTGCCGGACGTGTTGCCCTAAAAAGCTCCGATATCTTTCATCCTAAGATACGCCTAATTGACTTTGAAGAACCCTATTTTACTATCCCCAATCTTGCTATCCATATGAACCGCAAGATCAATGAAGGAGTCGAACTAAACCGTCAAGTCGATATGCTTCCGCTTTGCGGCATCAACGAGTCCTCCGAAAAAACCTGGTTTGCATCTGCCTTAGCAAAAAAACTGCAAGTCGATCCTTCGGACATTATAGACTATGAAATCAACATCTACAATAAAGACCAGCCCGCTCTAATCGGCTTTCAAAAAGATTTGATCAGCTCCCCACGCCTAGACAATATCAGCAGTGTACAGGCATGTCTAAGCGGACTGATCCAAGGCAGACGAGAACACGGCATAAACTTAATTGCCCTCTTTGACAACGAAGAAATCGGCAGCCACACCAAGCAGGGAGGCGATTCCAACATTTTACCGATGGTTTTAGAACACCTCTACACCGCACTAGGTCAAAACCGAGAAGACTATCTCACTGCTATAGCCGGAGGCATGATGCTCTCTGTAGATGTTGCACACGCCATCCATCCAAACCACCCGGAAAAATGCGATATCACCAACCAAATCTATCCAAACGAAGGAGTTGCCATTAAACTATCTGGAAACCAACGATACGCAACCGATTGCGAAGCCGTCTCCATTGTAGAACAGCTCTGCAGAAAACACCAAATCCCCTACAAAAAATTTGCCAATCGTTCCGATATCCCAGGCGGCTCTACACTAGGAACCATCACCTCCAGTTTTCTGCCAATGAAAACCGTAGACTTAGGTGCCCCCATCCTTGCCATGCATTCCTCCAGAGAAACCATGGGAGCAAACGATCAGATCAGCCTTTGCCACTTAACAAAAGCCTTCTTCCAAGAATAAAACCATTTACCCAATAAACACGAAAACACACACTAAAAACCTTAAATTTCGGAAAACCCAGCCAGAGTGCGGTATGGCGGCGATGTGACTTCGGAGGAAAGTTAGAAGTTCTTAGACTTCTGTCAACAATCTAGGATTTTTTGCCATTCTCGAATGGCAAAAAAAGGGGTGTGTTTAGCCTCCTGCAGAGGCGAATTGCACCCCGTTCCGTCCGGTCGGATAAACCAAAATTCAGAAGTCTTAGAGCTTCTTACTTTCCGCAGAGCGGAACATCGCCGCCATACCGCACTCTGGCGTCCCCCCAAATTTTTCCCTCCAATCTCACACCAAATCCCTGCCAACCTCTCCCTTAACCCACTAAAAATCCTAATACAAATACCTCTCTTTCAGCAAAGCAATCTCCCTAGCATACCCCTCCAAATCATTCGGAGTCTCCAAATAAAAAGGCAGCCGGCACAACTTCGGATGATTCACCACAGCAACAAGTGCCTCCTCCCCAATTTCTCCTTCCCCAATCTTCGCATGCCGATCCTTATGACTCCCCAAACCATTCATACTATCATTCAAATGCACCGCCTTCAGCCGTTCCAATCCAATCACCTGATCAAACTCCTCCAGCACCTCATCTAAATGCTCCCGAATATCATAC
>CAJUEI010000277.1 GCA_910585255.1 uncultured Lachnospiraceae bacterium | reverse complement strand
TAGGGTAAAAGAGCAAGAAAAGAAGCCGCAAACTTAGCAGTAGGAAGAGCACTTAAAATTGCCATAACCGTAAAAATATTATTTCTGGTTTTGGTGGTCAGATAACCGGTGAAAAAAAACGCTGCTACCATACAAAGACATAAAGCAGTCGCTGTCCCAAGCCGCTTTTTCCGCATAGTTAGATAACCGTATTCTCCTTTTGCAATTTTCTTCTTTTCTTTTTTTCTTGTATTTTCCATTTTTTCTTTTCCTTTATCTAAAGAAACCGCAGCAGCCAAGAATGAGGCAGCAGCTTACAAAGCCAGTAAAATCCGTTCATGGTTCCTCCATAAACCGATACACTTCGCCGTCTTAAAGAATCCCGAAACGCCTTTTTGACTACTTTAACTGGATTGGCAAGAAACAGTTTCTTATAGAGAGCCACTTCTCCGGTCTCCTCAGCAATCCCAAAAAACTCCGTCCGCACCGGTCCGGGACAGACTGCCGTTACCGCAATTCCACGCCCCTTTAATTCCTCATTTAAAGCCCGGGAAAAACTCAGCACATAGGACTTTGTAGCAGCATAGACAGCAAACCGAGGCTGAGGCAGAAACGCTGCCGCAGAAGCAAGCTGAATGATTCGGGAATTTTCCGCCATATAGGGAAGCATTAGATTTGTCATCGCTGTAAGTGCCCGGCAGTTTACATCAATCATTCCCACTGCCTCTTTAACAGGCACTTCCTCACAGTCCCCAATCTTTCCAAATCCCGCACAATTTACCAGCATTTTTACCCGAGGCTGCTTCTCCTCTAAGATCTGCTCTAACTTCTCTATCCAATCGTCTTTTTCTAAATCCCATACAAAAGATACCAATGGAATCGTTCCCTCTTTTGCTAATTCTTCCAGTCGATCCTTCCGTCTTGCCACTACCCAGATCTCATCTACCGATTTTAACTTTTGATCGATCAATCGTACAAACTCTCTTCCCAATCCAGAAGAAGCCCCGGTAACAACTGCAATCTTCTTTCTTTCCATTCTGTCAACCTCTATTTTCCTTTATTTTTATAATATCCTTTTTGATTTCTTTTATCTGCTTTATCTGTTTGATTTCTTTTGTCTGCCTTTTGACTAATACCCGTCATTCGTTTAGCTGATTTCTTTTTTCCTCTTTTCTGTTCCTCTTCTCTTTTTTTCGCCCGTGCCTTTTGCATCCGTATCGCTGCTTCCCTTGGACGAATCAGGCATTTTTTATCAAATCCCACCAAATCCATCCGTCCTGCCTTTTTTAACGCCTCCAAAACCAGCTCATAATTTGCCGGATTCCGATACTGAATCAAAGCCCGCTGCATTGCCTTTTCATGCGGATTCACTGGAACATACACCTTCTCCATTGTACGGGGATCCAACCCAGTATAATACATAGCAGTCGATATTGTAGAAGGAGTCGGATAAAAATCCTGTACCTGCTCTGGCATATATCCCAAATCTCTTAGATACTCCGCCAATACAACCGCCTCTTTTAAAGTAGAACCCGGATGGGAAGACATTAGATAGGGAACCAAATACTGCTTCATTCCAAGCTGTTCATTCATCTTTCTATATTTTTCCGCAAATTTTTGATAAACTATATTTTTAGGTTTTCCCATCCTCTGCAGCACGGGATCGGCTACATGTTCCGGTGCGACTTTTAGCTGTCCGCTGATATGATATTGACAAAGCTCCTTTAAAAATTGATCGTTTGCATCTGCCATTACATAATCAAAACGAATTCCAGAACGAATAAAAACCTTTTTTACCCCAGGAAGTGCCCGAAGTTCTCTTAACAATTTTAAATAGTCCTGATGATCTACCATTAAATTTTTACAAGGCGTAGGAAATAAACACTGCTTCTTTGTACAGACCCCTTTCGTCAATTGTTTTTCACAGGAAGGATGCCGAAAATTCGCTGTCGGTCCTCCCACATCATGCAGATATCCCTTAAACTCTTTATCCTGAATCAAACGTTTTGCTTCCTCTACAATTGAAGAATGACTTCTGGTCTGAACAATTCTGCCCTGGTGAAACGTCAGGGCACAAAAACTGCATCCGCCAAAACACCCCCGGTTGCTGACCAAACTAAACTTTACCTCCGCTATAGCAGGAACACCGCCTTCCTTCTGATACATCGGATGACAGTCTCTCTGATAAGGCAGGGCATAAATATCATCCATTTCCTGCATCGTAAGGGGTTTAGAAGGCGGATTCTGTACAACATACAGATACTCCCCATAGGGCTCTACTAACCGCTTGCCGGAAAACGGATCGGTATTACAATACTGCGTATAAAAACTTTTCGCATACTGTGTCTTATCCAACTTTATCTCCGAAAAAGAAGGCAGCACTTCTGCATCATATACACTTTCTAAACTCTTCGTCTTATAAACGGTTCCGTCAATAAACGTAATCTCTGAAACAGGTATCCCGCTCTGCAGTGCCTCCGCCAGTTCCACCACTGCATGTTCTCCCATCCCATACATTAAAATATCCGCCTGCGAATCCAATAAAATCGAACGCTTTACCCGATCCGACCAATAGTCATAATGCCCAAGCCTCCTAAGGGAAGCCTCAATCCCTCCTATCAAAATCGGCACATCCTTATAGACCTGCCGAATTAAATTCCCATACACAACCGTAGCATAATCGGGACGTTTCCCAATAACTCCGCCCGGAGTATAGGCATCTGTCTGTCTGCGTTTTTTTGACACGCTATAGTGATTTACCATAGAATCCATATTTCCGCCAGTCACCAAAAATCCAAGCCTAGGTCTTCCAAAAACAGTGATACTCTCTTTTCTCTTCCAGTCCGGCTGCGGCAATATTCCAACCCGAAATCCATGTGCCTCCAAAACCCGACTGATAATTGCATGTCCAAAAGAAGGGTGATCCACATAGGCATCTCCAATTACATAGACAAAATCCACCCATTCCCATCCCAACTGCACACAATCTTCCCAACATACGGGAAGATACTTCTTTTCCATTCCCATCCGCATCCTCTCCTACTGTCACGCAAATGTAAGTTCATTATAATCCTTTATATAATAATCAGCAAGTCTTTGTTTCTCTCCCGTCAAATCAGCCGAATACGGATCTTCTATTGCATACACCGTCATCCCTGCACGCTTTCCCGCAAGAATCCCCTGCGGCACATCTTCAAACACCAGACACTCCTCCGGCTTTACTCCCACCAGCTTCGCTGCAGTCAGATAGACATCCGGTGCAGGTTTTCCGTTCTTTACTTCACATCCTGTTACCACCGCATCAAACCAATCCAAAATCCGATGTGCACGCAAAACCGTTTCCGCCAGCTCCCTCGAATT
This sequence comes from uncultured Lachnospiraceae bacterium, assembly GCA_910585255.1. Lineage (GTDB taxonomy): Bacteria > Bacillota > Clostridia > Lachnospirales > Lachnospiraceae > MGBC114844. The sequence goes on along the minus strand of CAJUEI010000277.1, from coordinate 652 downwards.
ACTGGTAGCAATAGCCAGACGAATTCCCCGTTCCTTTAACCGCTTTAAAAACTCATAAGCCCCAGCCTTTAAAGGCACCTCAAAAGCATACTTATCATGTGCCATCTCATTCCAAGCCGCCTTCATTGCCTCCACCTCTTCTGGTATCTGAAACCGCTTCTTCATATAAACAGCCGTTTCCGTAAAACTCATCCCTTCAATACACTGTGCCAAATCTTCCGGCAATTCAATCTGATAACGTCCCAAATATTCTATATCAATCGCCTTCCACATCCACATAGAATCCACCAACGTTCCGTCCAAATCAAATAGTGCCGCCTTTATCCTACTGTCAATCATTCCTCTTTATCCTTTCTTCTGCTGCTTTAACCTCTTAATTTCTTCCTCTGTCAAAGCCCGATACTCTCCCTTTTTCAACATCGGATCTAACACCAGATCCCCCATTGCCAAACGTTTCAAATACGTCACCCGCAGTCCGACTGCCTCAAACATTCGCTTTACCTGATGAAATTTCCCCTCATAAATCGTAAGTTCCACTTCCGACCTTCCCTCTCCCACACACAAAATCCGAAGAGAAGCCGGAAGAGTAACCACTCCCTCCTCCAATTCAATCCCTCTCTCAAACCATGCTGCCTGTTCTGCCCCAATCTCT
>CAJUEI010000276.1 GCA_910585255.1 uncultured Lachnospiraceae bacterium | reverse complement strand
CGGTCTGTGCTTTGGTGCCGCTTCAGACGGTGACCTCTCAGGCGGAAGAGATCCGTGTGCTGACGATAAAGCTAGTGATACTTGCCTGTGTTATTGCTATGATAATCGGAGTAATGATCTCTATGGGAATTCAAAAAAATATGCGGCATATGTCGAAACGGCTGGGAGAGGTTGCAGAGGGAAATCTAACTGTAAAGGTAGAAGCAAGCGGAAGGGATGAATTCCGGGGATTGGCGGCTTCTGCTACCAATATGATTAAAAATAACAAGAAATTGGTGCAGAAGGTAAATGATGCAACAGGAGAATTGGCGGTTTCGGCAGAAGAAGTCAGAAGTGTTTCGGTAGGAATCAGTGAGGATTCCAGAAATATTACGCAGGCGATTGATGAAATTAACGAGGGCATGTCAAAACAGTCAGAACATGCACAGGAGTGTGTAGAGCGAACCAATTTGCTTTCCGAAGAGATGCAGGAAGTCAGCCGGGTAGTGGAAGAGGTAGAAGGCTTAGTAAAGGAAACAAAAGAGATGATTGGCCGTGGAATGGAGTTGGTGCAGAATTTGGGAGAGCGGGCACAGGAAACGACTAAGATGACCGGACGAGTAGGGGAAAGTATTGAACTGCTTCAAAAAGAATCGGAGAGCATTAATCAATTTGTAGGAATGATTACGGATATTTCGGAGCAGACAAATCTGTTGTCTTTAAATGCATCTATTGAGGCAGCTCGTGCAGGGGATGCCGGGCGAGGATTTGCTGTAGTGGCGGAGGAAATACGAAAGCTGGCAGATGATTCGGCAAAGGCAGCCCGAAAGATTAGTCAAAATGTGGTTCAGATTCGGACACAGACGGTAAATAGTGTGGAGAGTGCAAAGGAAGCAGAAGCAATGGTCGCTTTGCAGACACAGGCGGTAGAAGATGCTGTTGGTGTATTCCGAGATATGGAAAATAGGATGAGCCAGTTAGTAGACGGATTAAAAGGTATTGTAGACAGTACACAAAAAGCTGATTTAGAGCGGAACGATACGCTTCTTGCAGTACAGAATATTTCGGATATTATTGAAGAAACAGCCAGCAGTGCTGAGGTGGTGCGGGATGTAGTCAGCAAATTGTTAGAAAAAGTGGAGAATCTAAATCAGACGGCGGGTGTGCTTGGAGAAAATATGGAAGAGTTAAAGATGGAGATATCAGTATTCAAAACAGAGTCGGAATAAGAGAATAAAAGAAAGCGGATAGTTGTTTTAGGCTGGAAGTAAAAGAAAGAGTTTACTTCCAGTTTTTTTATGCATATAAACATCCAAAGGAAATAGATTAGCAGGGCTGACAAACGTCTGGTGAGTAGGAAAATAACCTTTCTTATTTGATTGGAAAATATTTACAAATTCGGATATTGTTTGTAGGTGAGAAAAAGAATCAATTAATAGAGATTGAGAAAAACTATCATTAAGATACTTGACGCAATATATAAAATTAGATAGGATAAAAGTAGTTAGTTTATGCTAACTAGAAAGGAGTACTATGAGTCAGGAAGTATTCGAGCTTGTAAAGGAACTAGATTTATCGGATATTGAAACACAGCTTGCAATGCAGTGTGCCCCAGTTATTATGAAGTTAAAAGTTTCGAATCTTTTTATTATATCGGAGGAAGAGATAGAAAAAGTAAAGGAAATCTTAGACGGTTCGGAGCTTTCTAGTCAAATTCTTTTGGTGAAAGAGGGAAAAGCTGTTTTTTTGGTGTATCGTCAGGAATATTTAAGGGAATATCTTTCGGAAGAAGGGATAAGAAAGCTATTAAGAAAATTGGGCTATCGAAAGATGGAGTTAGAAGAGCTGCTGCCGATTTTTATACGGCGTTATTCTTGGTATTGCAGATATGGAGGAAATTTTCCTCATGAAATGGGATTGTTATTAGGCTATCCGATTGAAGATGTAATCGGATTTATAAAAAATAAAGGGAAGAATTTTTTATATACTGGTTATTGGAAAGTATATGAAAATATTGGAGAGAAAATTCAATTATTTCAGAAGTTTGAACGGGCAAAGCAACTGCTGCTCCAATTGGTTGCGATGGGGATTAGTATGACAGAGGTCATTCAAACAGAAAGGCTTGAAAAGAGAGGGTGAATGGTTTTCACCCTCTAACCGTTTCTATTCGATAAATTCGATGGATTAGGTATTTTTTTGCTCTTTTTTTGGTAGCATTTCTTTGTCAAATTCGGGGTTATAATAATAAAAGTTTTTGGAATCTAATTCTTGTTTTGTGATCTCAAGGGCTTCTCCAAACCGCTGAAAGTGTACGATCTCTCTGGCTCGCAGGAATTTAAGCGGAGCGACTACATCGGGATCGGTAATGACACGAAGTAGATTTTCATAGACCGTGCGGGCTTTTTGTTCTGCTGCTAAGTCTTCAAAGAGATCGGTAATAGCATCTCCTTTGGATTGAAATTCTAAAGAAGTAAACGGTACGCCTGCTGCTGCTTGCGGGAACAGTGCACTGGTATGATCGATATAGTAGGCATCAAATCCGGCTGTTTTTGCTTCTTCTGCAGTTAAATTGCGTGTAAGCTGATAGACCATGGCACAGATGATTTCCATATGTCCGAGTTCTTCGGTTCCAATATCGGTTAAAAGACCGCCTACTTTTTTGACCGGCATAGAATATCGCTGTGCTAAATACCGCATAGAAGCGGAAAGTTCACCATCAGGACCACCGTATTGACTGATAATAAGCTGGGCGGTTTTTGGACAGGTTTTTTTGATATTGACAGGAAACTGCAGACGTTTTTCATAACACCACATTAGACACTGCCTCCTTCCCATGGCATGGGTTCTTTTGACCAAGTATAGTTAGAATCTGGACAGGGTTCCACACCCATAGAAAATTGGGTAAGCGGATAGTACTGTTCGGAAAATTCGGTTAATAGTTCCAGACGTTTCTGGATTAGTTCATAAAATAGAGCTGTTCCTTTTTCACAGGTAGGATGTGTGTCTAGATAGAGGGTTAAATCATTGACAGCAAAGCTGACTGCATGGATTTGTTCTAGTAAGATCTCTTTTTCTGTTTTATTGCCTGTAGATTGAGAGGGGTTGGAGGAGAGAGGGGCTTTAAAAAACAGAAGATTTAAACATGGGAAAATCGTTCCTTCATAAAGTGCGGTTTCCCATGGATAGGGATCACACCAGTTTTGAGCAGGAACAGATGCGATTGCTAATGGTTCTGAACAGGTGTTAAATTGATGTTCCATTTTGATACCAGCCTTTCTAAAAAATTTTGTTTTCTTTTTTTATTTTTTGCCGGGTCGGATTTTTTATGTGGACAATATTTTCCTTGTATAAAAGAATGGGGATAGGAGGAAGCTATAGAGGTAAATAGATAGAAAAGAGGGTCGAATAATGGAAGCAGATAGTTTGGAGTTATTAAAGGAATGTGATGCAGGAGTGAAGATGGGGATTTCTAGTTTGGATGAGGTGATAGAAAGTGTTTCGGATTTGGAGTTAAGGGATATTTTAAAGGAAAGCCGAGGCAGACATGAGGTTTTAAAGAAGCGGGTAGATGAATATTTGAAAAAATACCGGGAGGAGGGAAAGGAACCGGCTGTTATGGCAAGGGCGATGTCTTGGATGAAGACAAATTGGAAATTGGCGGTTGGGGAGACTGATGCGAAGGTGGCGGATTTGGTGACGGATGGATGTAATATGGGGATAAAATCTCTGCATCGGTATCTGAATCAGTATCCGGCTGCTAAAAAGGAAATTCGTGGATTGGCACGGGATTTGGTGGTGGCTGAAGAGGAATTGGGGAGAGAGTTGCGGAGGTATTTGTAGAGAGTTAGTGGGGGATGGAGAGAGTTTAGTGGGGAATAGAGAGAGTTCAGTGGGGGAGGGGACGCTAGAGTGGAGAAGCAATCCCTTTCTGTTGTTCCGCTCTCCGAAAAGTAAGAACGTCTAATGCCTCTGGGGGTAGGTGCATCCAGCCGGACGGAACGGGGTGCAATTCGCCCGTACAGCGGGCTAAACACA
>CAJUEI010000275.1 GCA_910585255.1 uncultured Lachnospiraceae bacterium | reverse complement strand
TGCCTTATGTGTCCGCTGCGAGGAAGCCTTAGTGCAAACGGCCCCAGCAAAGAAAGATCCCTTAGGGCGAGCGTCAGGACTACCCAAAACAATCCCAAACCACTCCAAACAATCGAAACTCTACAATAAATGAAAAACTTAGTATAAAATATATTATACCTATTCTATTTATTCTCCGTCTGAGGCAGACTAATCCGTACAAACCGCCTTAAAAACTCCCGTCCATTAAAAGGAAACAACGGATACAAATAACTCTTTCCCGAAAGCGTGCGATTCTGACAAATACAAAATACCGCAAACAAAATTCCAAATCCATATCCCCAAACATCCAATATCTGTGTAAGCAGCAAGGTAATCAACCGCATAAACTTAAGTGCAAACCCCAGTTCAAAACTAGGCTGCGAATAATTTGCCAACACCACAAAAGCCATATAAAGCATAGACTCCGAATTAAACCACCCCGACTGTACCGCATAATCCCCTAATACTAAACCCGCAATTACACTTAAAGGCGTACTAAGCATATTAGGTGTATTCACAGCCGCAAGCCGCAACCCATCAATCGCAAATTCCAAAATAATCAACTGCCAAATCAAAGGAACCTGTATCTCTTCAGCCGGAAAGATAAACGCAAGCCATTCTGGAACCCACTCTGGATTTTTCATAAGCAACAGCCAAGTAGGTGTCAAAATCATTGTCAAGATCGTAATAATAAATCGTGACACTCTAAGATAAGTCCCTGTAACAGGAGGAAAATAATAATCATCCGCTTCCTCTAAAATATCAAATACCGAACAAGGCAGAATCATAGCGGAAGGAGAATTATCTACTAAAACCGCAATCCCTCCTTCCAATATCGATGCCGCTGCCGTATCTGGACGCTCGGTATATTTATACTTCGGAAACGGATTCCACCATCCCCTTCTATAGAGACATTCCGCCAAACTCTCCTGATTCATAGTCAATGCATCAATATCAATTTTTTTAATCCTCTGAATCAACTCCTTTAAAAATTCGGGATCGACACGATCTCTCATATAGCAGACAGCTATATCCGTCTTAGAAGAACGCCCCACTGTATAGATCTCATTTGTCAATTCCGTGCTTCGAATTCGGCGGCGAATTAATGCCGTATTGGATACCATCGTTTCTACAAATCCATCCCTAGAACCACGCATTACCCTGTCTTTTTCCGGTTCCTCTACTCCCCTTGACGGATAACTTCTGCAGTCAATCAGATAAGCTTCCTGATACCCCTCTACAAACATTGCAACCACACCAGAAAGTACATTTTTTATAATCGTATCCTCTTTTGTCTCTAACTCCACTTCTAAATAAGACAAATATTTTTTAGAAAATCCTGCTGCATCGGACGGCATATCCTCTTTTTTAATACTAACAAAAGATGCCATTAACTTCTGCATATCGTCATCTTTTACAAAACCATTTACAAAAAAATAAACTGCATTTCGCTCACCAATCAAAAGTTCTTTATATAAAATATCAAAACTATCCTCTGTCCGCAAAAGCTGCTGGAACCGTTTTAAGGTATTTTGAAAATTCAGTTGATCTGTCTTATCCATTCCTCCCACCTTCTCCTTATTTTTTATTTTTCTTCAAGATAGTATCTTCTTAATCTATCCGAAATATACAAAATTTAATAAGGAGATTTTTTCCACTCTAAATACTTCATTAAGAAAAAACAGGAGATTTGTATTTTGTCTTCCCAAAATATAGAACAAGTCAAATCGGATATTCGCAATCCGCTTTGCTACTTGCTCATAACCTCATCAAGGAAGTCCCAACCCACCGCTTTCGCCTTGGCGGCTTAGAAGCGGGGGACTTCCTTGATGAGGTTAAAATATTGAAAATTACTAATATATCATTTGTCATTTCCCATTTCCTATTTTTAAAAAAATAAAAGTTCTTTGCAACATATTATTTTCTATTTATCAATCCATTCTTACGATTAAATATATATTATTATTTTATATTACAATATTTTCAAAAGTCACTACTTTTCTCAACTCTGTTTTCATGATATACTAAAATGAATTAATTGTAAAAGGAGTAACCTTAATGAATAGTAGAGATATTCTAGATGCCGCCAAAAAAGAATTATCTTCTTTAGACAGTCATTTGATTGATGTACTAGATATCAAACGTCCAGCAACATTAGCATACGCAAAACAACTCGCAAAAGTTATCTCAAAACTTTCTCCATTGTTGGGAAATATGATTGAATTTTCTACAATTGACTTATTAAATAAACACGACTGGAATGGCGTAGGTGAATGGATAAGGCAAGATCCTGGTTTCCCTGATGCACTTTTCAAGAGTAGCATAATCCAACCTAACCCTGGTATCGAAATTAAAGCATGGTTTCCTTTTGCAACAGAAATCACAGCACGCTTCAAGGACAGTGTAACGATTTTTGCACAAGATAATATAGATATGGCACTAATTGCATGGCTACCAGAGAATGTTATTTGGGGAAAGCCTCAAATTATTGATGTCCTTATAGTTAGCGGTAAGAGTGTTGCAGAAGCAAGAGATTCCCACTACCATAAACCACCTGACTATCTTGTTTTTGAACCAGAAGACACCTCTGAACGTACCACTAATTTGCAGCAAACCAACACGAACGGTTATAAATTGCAATCAGATAAATGCGATGCTAAAGCTGCATTTTCCATTGTTGAAACATGGGGAAAAGATGCCCAAAGATACAGCCCTGCCCCAGAATATCAACGACTTCTAAGAACTCTATACGGACAATTTATTTATAGACTTGATACTAATTATGCCAAAATCGACCGTATAGAACATGAGGAAATTGAACAATTTAAAACCCATGTTTTAAATACTGTTTTTCATAGTATGACAATCAAACAATGGAGTGAAATTTTATCCTCAAAAGATGAAAAAAAGTTAGAGAACGCATTGAAAACCATCCTGTAAACTGTTTTTTACTCGTTCTACTGCTATATTATATACATCATGATTGATTTCTGCACAAAAACAAATTCGTTCCAACTCAGTTGAAGCAACCGCTGTTGTACATAATCCAGCAAATGGATCCCAAACCACATCACCAACATCAGAAACCATTTCTATGATACGTTTAATCAATTCCAATGGTTTCTGATTTAGATGTATTGCCTTTTGGTTAATTTTCAAGCGTTCATGCCCTCTCAACTGTGGAACCTGCCATACATTTGTCACGCCAATAGGACAATAAAACTTTGAACGCATCTGTGCCCACTCTTTTTTTGTTATAACGGTTTTACCATTTAAAGAAAAGTATGGTTTTCCATTATCTGCTCCAAATGTATTTGCATATACTGCAATCTTTTCAAAGGCTTCTGCAGGCGGCATATACCATAAATGACATTTTGTAAAATATTTTCTTGTTGCGGCATCTTTCACTCCACAAGCTTCATTTGTTTTTGAAAATGGAAGCCCTGTACGTTCCCATTCATAGCGCAGCCATTCTTTCATTGTCATTTGAACCTCTCCTACCATAAAGATAGGCTTTTTTACATATTGAACACACACTTCTGTAACTACAGGCAAATGTCTAATCGTTTTAGTATTTGTATTTCCCGCTGCATGTCCCATTCCTTTATCCCATACACAGCAAGAAACATAATCCCAGCCATATTTTTCTAACATAGGGTGAACCGTTGCCCAACCAACCTCAGTACACCAAAACCATAACGTTGTAAGCGGTGTAGCAAAAGAACTCCATTTTTTTATATGTGGCTCATACCACTCTGCAAGTCCTTTATATGAAACTAAATCTCCTGGAAATCCATTTACGCCATATGGTCCATCACAGATTATAACAACTGGCGTTTTCCATTTACTATATAATCTAATCGCATCCCCACAATATAAATGAATATTTTCAAAATCTATTTTATCCACTCAAATATTCCTCCTATCTTGGCAATGTTGGATAACATCGTCAACTTTACAAGTCAAATCGGATATTCGCAATCCGCTTCGCTACTTGCTCATAACCTCATCAA
>CAJUEI010000274.1 GCA_910585255.1 uncultured Lachnospiraceae bacterium | reverse complement strand
CAAAACCCCCGTATCACTATCCAACTCAAACCAAAATTCCACCCCATTTTCCAAATTTCGAACCCCATATTCTTTATGATGAGCTTCCATAATTGCCTTTACAATCGACAGCCCAATCCCGCTCCCTCCATACTCTCTTGTCCGTGCCTTATCCACCTTATAAAACTTAATCCAAACCTTTCCCAACTCCTCCTCTGGAATCAGATTCCCTGTATTAAAAACAGACACCCTTACCGTATGCTCATTTTTTGTCAAAGAAACAACGATCTGCTTCTCTCCACCTGCATAGTGAATCGCATTACTAATATAATTCGTAACCACTTCCTCTAACTGATACTCATCTCCCCATACAAAAACCGGCTCCCGCTGCTCGAATAAAACCGTAATCTTGTCCTGCCTGCATAAAATTTCAACCGACTGAATCACACCCAAAATCAATGCCGTCAAATCAAACCGCTCCATCGTAATCTGTTCCTGTCCAAATTCTAACTGATTTAAAGTCAGCAGTTTCTTTACCATTTTATTCATTTTATCTGCTTCATCTATAATTACTTCACAGTAAAACTCCCTGCTTTCTGCATCCTCATTAATCCCTTCTGCAAGCCCTTCCGCATATCCCTGAATCAATGCAATCGGCGTTTTTAATTCATGAGATACATTCGATAAAAATTCCTTCCTTATCTCCTCCATCTGAATCTTCTGCTCAATATCCTTTTGCAGTTCATTATTCGCCGACTTTAATTCAGAAATCGTATGCTCTAACTTTTTGGAAAGTTCATTCATACTCTGCCCTAACACACCGATTTCATCTTTATCGTGCCGCTCATACTTTGCCTCAAAATCTAAATTAGACATTTTCCCCGATAATTCTGCCAATTCCAACAAAGGTCTGGTCAAACGCCTAGTAATCGTAATCGAAATCATAATAGCTAAAATACTGACAATTCCTCCCACATAGGCAACAAAACGATTGGAAATCTCTACACTTTCCTTTATACTTTCCACCGGAATACGAAGCAGCATATATTCTCTGGTATTAGGCTCCACCCCGAATAATTCCAAAAAATTAGTCGAATAGCGACTATCTTTATTTCGAAAAATACTATAATCCTCTTCCCTTTTTAAAGTCACCGCACTATTCTCAATTCCAAATAAATAAGGCATTACCAAATCCTGCAGGGTCTGTACATTGTGCACATTATAATAGACTGGTTTTAACATTCCTGTATTGGCATCCAAAATAATAAATGTAATATTGGATTTTTGGCACAACCCCTCTAACTCCAATGCTACCTCATCCGCCTTTTTATTACTCTGTACCAATTCACACATACTCACATAAGCATTTTCCAATTTTGTCTGTTTACTAATTAAATAATAATCTTCTAAAAATCGATTATTAATCAATAAAAGCAAAAAAACTGTACCAAAAGTCGCAAATAACATTAATGCTATTATTTTGGTTCGAATAGAATATTGTATTTTCCCTACTAAACCTGCTATTTTACTCATCTCTTTCTCTAATACCTTTCTGCTTTTATCCCTCTGATTCCTTATTTTCCCGGTTCAAATTTATATCCCATTCCCCATATGGTTTTAATATATTCCCCTTTTTCCCCCATTTTACTCCTTAATTTTTTTACATGTGTATCAATGGTTCTAGCATCCCCAAAATAATCATAATTCCAAACATGATTTAAAATCTTTTCCCGAGACAACGCCAGCCCCTGATTCTCAATAAAATACGTCAATAACTCAAACTCTTTAAAACTAAGTTCTACATCCTCTCCATCAATTGTAACTTTATGTGCAGCCTTATCCAGACGAATTCCTCCTATCTCAATCGCTTCATCCATACCAAGCACATTGGTACGGCGTAAAATAGCTTCTACTCTTGCCACTAAAATTTTAGGGCTAAACGGTTTTGAGATATATTCATCCACGCCCAATTCAAATCCCAGCAGCTCGTCCCGTTCATCCCCCTTTGCTGTCAGCATAATAATCGGTACTTTTGAATGTTGTCTAATCTCTCTACAGACTTGCCAGCCGTCCATCTTCGGCATCATAATATCCAATATTAAAAGTGCAATCTCTTTTTCCTGAAAAAAAATATCAATCGCTTCTTCTCCGTTCTCTGCTTCTAAAACCTCAAAATTCTTTTTCACCAAAAAATCCCGTACCAATTTTCTCATTCGGCTTTCATCGTCAATCACCAGAATTTTTAACTTTTCCATTTTATTCCTTCTTTCTTTTCGTTCTAATCTCTGGATCTTTTTCTATTTAAAAATTATCATAAAGTTATGTTAATTTTGTGAATCTTTCCCGAAAAGTTCCTTTTCTTTTGCCTTTAATTCTTTTTCCCTTTCTTTTAATTCTTCTTCTTTCTGCTGTAAATCTTTTTCCCATGATATATATTTATTAATCAGTGTATTCTCATAATTTAATATATTGACATGATTACTATTTAGTGTAATATAAGCCATAATCAATATAGCAGCAATCAACAAAATATTTAAAATAAGGGCATGATAATATTTCTGCCGATAATAAAGACTTGTATTTTTTTTATTTTTCTGAGCAATCCGTTCTTCTTTTTCCGCTCTGTCCCTCTCTCTTACCCGCAGCCACTGTTCATCCTCTAACTGAAATCCATATATTCTCTGATTCTCGATCTCTTTTGCCTCTAACAACCGCTCTTTCCATTCCCTTAAAAATTTTGTCCCAACTTCTGTTTTCAATAGATTGCGTTCTGCCAATTTATTATATACAGCAAGTGCAACCTCCATATTTTCCATATCATTTTGCGACAAAATATACTGTATCCCTTCCCACTCTTTTTTTGCCTTTTTCGCTTCCACCGGATCTCTGTAAGTAATCCCGTAAATGGTTTCTCCTTTAGCCATACCGCTTTTCTCCATTTCTTTTAGTCAAAGGAAATAAGGAAATTCGGAATCCGCTCCTTCCTCATAATCCTATGCTGCTATCGCTGCTTGTCAGATGGGACTTTCCCCCAGCTGACACAAGGAAGTCCCCCAACCCACCGCTTTCGCCTTCACGGCTTAGAAGCAGGGGACTTCCTTGATAGGTTAAAAAACACAAAAGCCCCGGATCTCTCCGGGACTTACTCTGCCGCAAAATCATTAAAAATCAACACGTCCTGCATTTTTGCCGTTGATCACATAATATACAGCGGCTTCTTCTGGCTTAATATAAATATCTAACTTTTTAATCGATCCGGCACGATGTCCTTCTGATTCCCAAGCCTTCTTTACTCTATCTTCAATATCTACTATATTGACTTCTTTATTTGCATATTGAATATAAATCTGTTTTTCCTGACCGTTCTCTTTCTTAACAGCTTCCTTCTTTGCAGCCCCTCTTTTCCCTGCTGCTTCTGTTTCTTTCTTTGCTGTTCCTCTCTTTGCCCTTGGTTTTCTCTGCTTTAGAACGGATGTCTCTCCGTCATTTTCCATAAACAACTCATCCAAAGAAGCCTCTTCCAATTTTGCTTCTGCCGGCTTACTTTCCACTGCTTCCGGCATCACTGCTGATTGAGTCTTTTCTGCGATTTCATTTTCTGTTCCTTTTTTCCTTCTTGGCATATATATCCCTCCTTCACAATTAACAACCTAAATATGCTGCCATACTCTCCATTGCCGCATCTTCATCTGCACCATCTGCATATATTGTAACACTCATCCCTTTATGAAGTGTCAGTGCCATCATACCCATGATACTCTTGGCATTTACCTTACGTGTTCCATTCTCCAAATAAATAGAGCTTTCATATTGACAAGCAATCTGCACTAGCTTTGCTACCGGATTTAATTCTTCTTCCGCAGGTGCACCAACCAAAACTGTCTTGCTTTCCATTCTATACTCCTCCTCTAATTGCATACCAATTCCTTTTTTTCTCTTTTTCGTTCCTTTCGGCACAAATAGCTTTTCGAATATACTATATAACACAAACAACCATTTTGGCAAGCACTTTCGAAAAAAAAAATTAGCAGACGCGATCCGCATCTGCTTAAATTCAGTCGAGGTGACGTGATTCGAACACGCGACCTCTACGTCCCGAACGTAGCGCTCTACCAAACTGAGCCACACCTCGAACATAACACGGTTACGTTTAACCGATGGAGCTGAGGGGAATC
>CAJUEI010000273.1 GCA_910585255.1 uncultured Lachnospiraceae bacterium | reverse complement strand
TACTAAGTTACCATTTGGCATCTTTACTAGGAGGATTTCATAAAGAATCCTTTTATGTTCCGTATGTCATACCATCGGAAACAATAGTAATAATAAATGGTTAGATGCTATTTCACAAGTAGATGATCCGCCGGAACTTTCTTTTCTTGTAACAGATTACGAAAATACTGCTCTATTAGGTCAAAATTTTGATATAGTAGTGATCAATGGAACAATAAATTTCCCTAATCCTTATCTAGTATTAAAAGAAGCAGAACGTTTGGTAAAAGAAAACGGTACATTATTAGCCTTTTTACAGAATACCCCCCTATTGGAAGATTCTTTTAAACTAGAATTTCCAGACAGAAAAGAATATATTTTTGTTCCAGGAGTAGGGGTTTTAGTAAAAGAAGATTGGACAACACCCAAAGAAGAAAAAACAAAACAAAGCGATTCCTACACTAATATAATAAAAGAAGCAGAACAAATGATAACTAAAAAAGAAAGTCCAGAACAGCTCAGAAAAGTAATGCAAAAGATAGAGATAGAATTAGATAGAGCCATCTCTGAATATAAGATAAAACAAAAACTAGAATTAATACAACTAAAAGAAACCGTATTAGAAACTATTGTTCGAGCAGGAAATAGCAAATCTTTGGACAGAAAATAGCAGATATTCAAAAGAAAAATAATAGAAAGTCAAAGGAAATTCGGAATCCGCTCCGCTATTTAGGTTAAAAAACAAATGAAAATAATGAAAGCCCCCTATTTTTTATTAGTCAAATCGGATATTCGCAATTCGCTTCGCTACTTGCTCATAACCTCATAGCTGCTATCGCAGCTTTTCAGTGGGAGTCTGCACTCCCACTGAAACAAGGAAGTCCCACCCCACCGCTTTCGCTTTGGCGGCTTAGAAGCGGGGGACTTCCTTGATGAGGTTAAAATAGAAAAATTAAAAAGTGGAACAAAACGGATACAAATCAAAAAGCGGAACAAAACGGATGCAAAGCAGAGACAGAAAAAAGAAAACATAAATTGCGGAACAATACAGCCAGAGAGCATTAGGGGCACGCTGTGACTTCGGAGGAAAGTTAGAAGCTCTTAGACTTCTGTCGATTCACTAGGATTTTTTGCCATTCTCGAATGGCAAAAAAAGGGGTGTGTTTAGCCCGCTGTACGGGCGAATTGCACCCCGATCCGTCCGGTGAGAGATATGTCAATCCAGAAGTCTTAGAGCTTCTTCTTTCCAGAGAGCGGAACAGCGTGTCCCTAATGTTCTCTGGCGTCCTCCCCCAATAAAAACTCCCTTCTAATCTACCCCAATCTAATCTTCATTCTTCTCTTTTTCTAAAGGATACTCTACCACATAATATTCATAAGCATTCACCACAGTAGTATTCCCGAACTTATCCTCCCGCTTAAAATTCCGGCTATAATTCGCATGAACATGTCCATGAAAGAAAAACTTTGGCTGATACTTTTCCAACAGCCTCCGAAACACCGCAAACCCCCGATGCGGCAGATCCTCCAAATCATTAACCTGATAAGCCGGGGCATGTGTAACTAAAATATCAAATCCTTTATGCTTCCAAATCTTCCATCCCATTTTCCAAATCCGCTTCCGCATCTTTAATTCCGTATACTGATTCGGAGCTCCAGGAATATATTCCATAGAGCCTCCCAATCCCAAAATCCGCACACCCTGATAGACAAAAATATCATCTTCAATACAGATACACCCCTCTGGAGGTTTTTCCGCATACCGGGCATCGTGATTTCCCTTTACATAGAGTACCGGAGCATGACAAAGAGTAGCAAAAAAAATCAAATAATTCGGATCTAAATCACCGCAAGAAATAATTAAATCAATTTCCTTCATTTTCTCTGGTTCATAATAATCATATAAGGATTTTGACTTTTGATCTGCTAATATCATAATCTTTAAATGCTTATTTTTCTGTATTGGTTGTTTCATCGATTTTAACGCCCTGAAGCTGTACCAGTGCTTGGGCTTCCTCCGTTAATTCTTCAAATTCAGGAATCTCTCCTATTACATTTTCAGCGAGCCAGTCCATTGTAATAATTTCCTCTGCACTTAAACTCTGACCCTTTTCACACCGAATAATTCCGTTTTGTGAATAAATTAAACCGTCAAAAGGATGAAAGTCATCCGCACGAATCGAACTTTTTAGAAATTCAATCAAACGGTGTGTGCCGTGTGGGATATCCTCCGAGCAGATGACATCAATTACATCCGCTGACATTCCCCACCAGTAATTTACCGCCTTTTTGCCCTTTTGTGCATTGGCTTCGCTGTTGCCTTTGCTTAAATTCTTTACAATTCGCTCATAGAATTTTCCCCAGTGCCAGATTGGAGTTGCCAGGTTTTCTAATGTACCGTCTTCCTTTTTTGCATAGAGGCCATATTCTCTGGAAGCCTGACTTGGTGTAATCATATCGTGGTCGGAGATAAAAATAATTCCCTCCTGCATCAACCGTTCCCGTGCATTTTGTCCCTTTGCCTTTGACCATTCCAAATGAATTTTCACATAGGGATTAATCATTCTTGCTCCAAGTGCAAAAGCATTGATATTAGCAATGGTGCCATAGATCGGATAATCGGCGACATAGCCAAGCCGTTCTGTCCGGGAGAGTGCGGCAGCGATCGCACCAATTAAAAATTTCGATTCATACATTCTGGCAAAATACGTACAGATAGAAGTATAAGACATCTTAATCGAACAGTTAAAAATCTTGATCTTTGGATACTGAATAGCAGAACGGACACTTTGATTGACCATCTGAATAGCAGTAGTAAAGATTAAGTTGCAGCCCTCTAAGACAGCCTGATCGATAGCGGCTTTTACCTCTGCATCGGTATCGGCATTTTCAATTGCCATCGTTTTGATCTTTCCGTCAAATGCCTGTTCTAAGTGCAGTCTTCCCAATTCATGTGCATAATTCCAACTGGAGGTTTTGGTAGTTTTGGTATAAATAAATGCAATCTTTATCGTTTCTGGAGTGATAGATGCAGTCGGAATTAAGCGGTTGAAAAAAGAGGATTTTGTTTTTTCTGGGTTTTCAATTAATTCTACTTGGCTGCCTTTTGCGGCAAGGCGGATTTCATTCCAAGTTTTTTGGAGTGTCTGGAAGATCTCCCGATCCGTTTCTTCTTTTATCTTATCATAGCCATAGATTTCCATATAGACAAGAAAAGCATCAGAAACCGTAAAATCTAATTTTTCTCCATGTGCCATATGAAAGGCTTTGGAAAACCGAATATAGGCGGAGTGAAAGTTAAGCCGCTCCTCTTCGTCCCAGACTTCGGTTTCCTTTTTTCCCATTGCTTTTAACAGCTTTTTATAACTGCCCTCTTTGCTGAACCAGACATCATAGGTCTGAGCAACTTGATAGAAATCCAAGAATTCATAGTAAAGTTTATTTTCCTTATCTTCGGTTTTTTTAGGAACCAGCCGGATTACGGTTCCAGTGATATTATAGGTTTCTAGGAATTTCATCACACTGACACGCTTATTTCCTTCCTGTACATAGAACTGGTTCATAAATTCATAAGCGACAATCGGATCTTGAATTCCGTCTTCGATCTGATGTTTGTAGAGGGAAATCCATTTCATTCCAAACTCGGAGTCGTCTGGAAGCAGCGGCATAAAATTATTGGCAAATGCATTGCTTCGTCCTGCTGTTTTGGTTCCTACAATTTTCGACAGCGGAATGTCCATTAGACCTAAATCAATTGTGGAAACAATTTCCGTATAGGATAAAATATCATCCAATGCCGGAAGATAAGGATATTCGCCTTTCATTACAGCAGATTGGTAACATTGCTTTCCCTGCTTTAATGCGGCTATGTATTCTTTTGGTGCCATAAATAAAATCCTCCTTATTGTTCATATATTCTGTCATTATTATTCTCGAAATGGCTTGTTTTATTCTTATTTGTCAAAGGAAATTCGGAATCCGCTCCGCTGCTTCCTCATCCTCCTATGCTGCTGTCGCAGCTTGTCAGATGGAGCTTTTCTCCCACCTGACACAAGGAAGTCCTCCACCCCACCGCTTTCGCCTTCACGGCTTAGAAGCGAGGGACTTCCTTGATAGGTTAAAGTAAAGAAAAATAAGAAACACAGCAGGCTTCTTAAAACAGAAAACTTGCTGTGTCTT
>CAJUEI010000272.1 GCA_910585255.1 uncultured Lachnospiraceae bacterium | reverse complement strand
ATCCTAGTGGATCGACAGAAGTTTAAGAGCTTCTAACTTTCTTCCGAAGTCACATTGCCGCTATACGGTACTCTGGCTGTTTTTTCTCAATATTTTTTTAACCTCATCAAGGAAGCCCCCCGCTTCTAAGCCGCTAAGGCGAAAGCGGTGGGTTGGGACTTCCTTGTTTCAGTGGGAGTGCAGACTCCCACTGAAAAGCTGCGATAGTAGCTATGAGGTTATGAGTAAGTAGCAAAGCGGATTGCGAATTTCCTTTGACTTTATTGAGGAAGTAGCGGAGCGGATTCCGAAATTCCTTTGATTAATAATTTTTTTCTGGATCGATTGAAAATGAAAAGGTGACAAAAGAAGAATAACAGAAATATCTATGGGAAATATTTACAAGCAAGGAAAGCAATGTTATAATAAAATAATATAAAAAAGTCACTGGAATTTTGAGAGAGAAAGAAAAGAGGGATTTGTGATGGTGAAAAAGTGGAACAGGGCAAAGGTTTTTATGACGGCGTTTGCTGCAACGGGAAGTATTCTGGGAAACCAGAGTATTTTGTATGCACAGGAGGAACAGCCGGTTGTTTATACCGGGGAGCAGGAAAGTACAAAGCAAAGTAATTTAGCAGCTCCGCAGGTACATACAAAAAATGAGATTCTAAAGTTTTATTTGAGTCATCCTTATAATACGCAGAAAGAGGTATCTTATCAGATAAAACCGTCATTTTCTCCTTATACAGCGGGGAAGTTGTCATCGGATACGGTTACGGATGGGTTAAATGCTTTGAATTTTATGCGTTATGTTGCAGGAATTCCAGCGGATATAGAAAATAAGGAAGAGTATGAGAATTTGGCACAGACCGGAAGTGTAGTAATGGCAAGAAATGGTGCTTTGACTCATAAGCCGGAAAATGTAAACGATATTCCGCAGGAGTTTTTTGAAACGGGGCTTAAGGGGACATCCAGCAGTAATATTGGAAATGGATATGCCAATATCAGTGATTCTATTGTAAGAGGATATATGGTTGACGGAGATGCAGGTAATATCGATCGGGTAGGACATCGCAGATGGATTTTAAATCCGTTTATGCGGTATACAGGATTTGGATATTGTAATGAGACCATTAATGGTGAGGCTAAGAAGTTTACAGCATTATATGCATTTGACAGATCCAGAGAGAATTATAGCGTGGATTATGTGGCTTGGCCGGCAGTCAATATGCCTTATGAAGTGATGAATGGTCCTTGGAGCCTCTCTTTGTCTAGCAGCAAATTTGATATAAAGGAAGAGGAAAAGAAAAATATTCGGATTACGATGATGGATAAAAAAACAAAAGAAGTAATTGAATTTACGAATAGTACCAATCATGTAGCAGGACAGACTCCTTATTTTAATATTGATACCGGAGGGTATGGGATGGGACCGGCTCTTATCTTTAGTCCGAAGCGTTCTTTTTCTGTAGGAGATCAGATTCAGATTAAGGTGATTGGATTAAAAGATAAAAGTGGAAATCCTGTCGAAATTGAGTATGAGGTTAATTTCTTTTCTTTGCAGGAGTCAAATCGGGAAAGTGTAAAGGAACCAAAGGCGGATCTGCGGGAAGCAACTTATAAATCGAATAAAGAAGTTCGGCTGACTTGCGAAACACGGGATGCGGCGATTTATTATACGTTGGATGGAAGTGAACCAACTACATCCAGCACAAAATATACCGGACCGATTTCGATTGCCGGGGTAAAGGGAGAGACTACAACAGTAGTATTAAAGGCGATTGCGGTAAAAGATGGTATGAATGACAGTGTTACCAGTACTTTTACTTATCGGATTGAACTTCCAGTAAAATCGTATCAAGTAATGGTAAGCGGCGGAAAGGGAGATGGAAGTTATAAAGAGGGTTCGACTGTAACGATTACGGCGGATGTGCCGGCAGTCGGAAAGAAATTTAAGGGCTGGAAAGTGGAAAAAGGAAATGTTACGCTTGCGGACAGCAGCAGTGCAACGACCACGTTTACTATGCCGGATCAGGCGGTTGTAATAAAGGCGGAGTATGAGCAGGCAACGGTGGATTCTTCTGCACCGACTTATGCTGTTACGGTAAATAACGGAACAGGAAGCGGGAATTATGCAGCGGGTACCGTTGTGGCAATTAAAGCGGATCGGGCAAAGTCCGGGATGCGGTTTGACTGCTGGAAGGTAGTGAGCGGTTCAGCAGTTCTTGCAGACAGTAAGAAAGAGAGTACTCGGTTTGTAATGACAGAAGGGATTGTAACAGTAGAGGCTGTATATAAAAAGGGAAGCAGCAGTAGTAGCAGCAGCGGAAGCAGCAGCAGCCGACCAAGCGGATCGGGATCGAGTTACGGACCGGGATGGTCGGCACCGTATCAGCCTGGTTTGTTAAACAGTCCGGCAGGAAAACAGTTTTTAAAGAATAATGGAATGATTGCCGTAAATGAATGGGTAAAAGATCAGAATACTTGGTATTATGCTGGTTCGGACGGAGTATTAAAAATAGGTTGGTTAAAGACGGGTAACGGGAAGTGGTATTATCTGTCTGGAAGCGGTGCCATGTCGGTTGGCTGGCAGTTTATCAATGGCAAGTGGTACTATTTGGATACGGTAAACGGGGATATGAAGGGGGATTGGCAAAAAGTAAATGGGAAGTGGTATTATTTGGACCCGAAAAATGGTGATATGCGTTCTTCTTGGCAGTTAGTAAGAGGAAAGTGGTATTATTTAGATCCGAAAAACGGAGATATGAAGACCGACTGGCAGTTGGTAAATGGGAAGTGGTATTATTTAGATCCGGTAAATGG
Organism: uncultured Lachnospiraceae bacterium; assembly: GCA_910585255.1. GTDB lineage: Bacteria > Bacillota > Clostridia > Lachnospirales > Lachnospiraceae > MGBC114844. The sequence continues at coordinate 1,384 of CAJUEI010000272.1, read as the reverse complement.
AGATATGAAGACAGGCTGGCAGTTAGTAAGAGGAAAGTGGTATTATTTAGACCCGAAAAATGGAGACTGTCTGATTAATACCGTTACTCCAGATGGATATCGTGTGGATCAAAGTGGGGCATGGGTACATTAAAGTATAAGCTGTTATAAAAAATAAAATAGTACAAGGCGGAATGACGATCTGTCTTGTACTATTTTGTTTTTTTATATTTGTATTGTATAAAGGATATTTTATAGTATAGGAGTATTTTATTTGGTAAGGTTTTTTCGATAGTAAAGCGGAGAGATGCCATAGTATTTTTTAAAAAGTTTGCTGAAGTGATAGGCATCTTCATATCCTACGTCATTTGCAATTTTTTTAATACTGTTTGGATTGGGGGAGGATAACAGATCTTTTGCTTTTTCTAATCGAATTTTAATTAAGTAATTGATCGGTGATTCTCCGGTTTCTTCTTTAAATATTTTAGAAATATAAACGGGGCTTAGATACATATTTTGGGCAATTCGATCGAGGGATATTTTTTCATTATAGTGTGTATCTAAATAAGTAACAATTTGATTAACAACATAACTTTTATAGTGTGTATCAAAATTATAGCCTTCTTGTTTGGGCTGCGGTTCTGCATTTTGACGAATAATTAATAATAAAAATTGGATAAGGTAGGCTTTTAGCATAAAGTATTTTCCTACCTGGTTGGTTTCATTTTCTGCAAGCATGGCATAGCACAATTTGGACAGACTCTGACGCAGTTCGGTATCAGTATGGAGAAGATAGGAATGGTTTTTGAGTTCCATTGTATTGGGCGGTAATTCTTTTAAGTGATAGTCGGTAAATCCAACAAAAAATTCTACGGTTGGTTCTTTTTCATCGGTTACGATATTGTGGTGGTGTACTCCTGCATTGCAGATAATAAGATCACCGGCTTTTACATGATAGGTGATACCTTCTACCAGATATTGTCCTTTTCCAGATAAAATATAAGTAATTTCCGTAAAATCATGGTCATGATAGCGGGATTCCCGGTTCATGGTGCTTTTGCTTACAAAGAGAACAGTAGGGTTAAAATCGTGGTATGTAATATCAAATCGACAGTCCATAAAATGAACTCCTTTCATGTAAGAATAAAAGATTGCAGCAGAAAAAATGGAATGTTTTTGTGTTTGGAGAACAGGTTATTTTTTCTGAAACAATCGGTATAGCAGGATGTGGCTGTTTGTTTTGATTATATCGCATTTTATAAAAAATGTATACAACTTTTGCAAAACAATAACAAGGGGACGCCAGAGTGCATTAGGGTTACGCTGTTCCGCTCTCCGCAAAGCAGAAGCTCTAAGGCTTCTGAATTTCGGTGTATCTGACCGGACGGACCGGGGTGCAATTCGC
>CAJUEI010000271.1 GCA_910585255.1 uncultured Lachnospiraceae bacterium | reverse complement strand
AAACCAATATCAATTATTATTAAAAATGGAAGAAACTTCCGAAGAACCCAAGGAATTCTTTGGCTTTGTTTATCACAATATCGGGGTACTCTATATGGAGATGTTTTATTTTGAAGAAGCCTCCGGTTTTTTTAAAAAGGCTTATGAGTATGTACCACAGGATGAAATTTTAAAAAAACTTTTGCTGACGCTGCACTTGGCGGGAATGGAAGTCGATTATGCCGAGTGGAAAAAGCGGACAGATGCAGAACAGGTAATGGAGTGGGAGCGGGAGTGGAAAGTATTGGAGAGTGGAGCTATAGAGGATGACAGAAATTATTTGGCGGCAGAGGCATTTCACAGCAGAAAGCAGGGAAAGTTAGGACAGTTTGAGGAGTATGCCAAAAAGCAGCTTCAGGAGTGGATGGAAGCATATCGGTATGAGATGGAAGGTTGATTAAAATATGGGATTTTGGAAAAAACTTTTTAAGAGAAAAGAAAAACATTCTTTAGAAGGCAAACAGACGATACAGGAATACCTAGGAGAAGACGGAGCAGGAAAAAACGGTTACGGCAAACTGGAGGTACAAAAGGCCTATCGAATGAACAGTGAGGAGGAGTGTTTTGAATATATCAAGCATTTAAATGAACAGAAGCAGGCAGCTAAGCGACAGCTTTCCGAATTGAAAGAGGAGTATGGAAGAATCGGCAGTATATTAAATGATGTGCAGAAAATTGAAGGAATGGAACAAAAAGATAAGCAGGAACTTTTTGATGCCGCTATGCGGATAGAAGAGATTAATAAAGAGCGAAAAAAATTTCAAAGTACAGAAAGCAAGATTAGTGAAAAGCAGTATCAGAAGATGGAGGAATATGGAGAAGGAATCCGTTCTATGATGGCACAGCTAGATGAAGATGAAAAATATGCACATACCTTGGAACAGGATATGCGGCATTTAGAAGCAGAGAAGACCTCTATCCGCTATGAAAAAGACGAATTATATTCCAAAAAAATCATTGCAAAAAAAGCAGTAGAATGGTCGGTCGTATTGTTGGGGATTAGTATTGTATTTTATCTGGTCTGTATGATACTGCTGAAAGAAGACTATGAAAATTTTCTTTATGTTATGCTGGGAGTAGTCGGGGTGCTTTTAACGATTACTTTTTTGATATTTCAAAAAGCTGCAAAAGAGCTGCGGCTGGCGGATCGGAAGCTAAAAAAAGCCATCTTGCTTTTAAACCGTGTAAAGGCACGATATGTTATGATCATTAATAGTATTCAGTATCAGTATGCCAAATATGAAGTGAGCAGTGCGTATGAATTGAATTTTATCTGGGGTTTATATTTAGAGGAAAAGAAGAATCGGGAAAAATATCGGGCCAGCTCAGATCAGCTGCATAAAGCAGAGATGGAAGTGGTTGGAGTTCTTACTGAATATATGGTAGAACAGCCTAGATTTTGGGTGGGATATGCGACGGCATTGTTAGATGCAAGAGAGATGGTGGAAGTTCGGCATGATCTAAATGGACGCCGGAAAATGCTTCGGAACAATATGGAAGGAAACCGTGCATTTTTAGAAATGGCGGAGACCGAGAAGAAAAAACTGGCGGAGATCAATCCAGAATATGCACGGGTGATTTTGACAGGAGCATAAAAAATTTTTAAACTTAGGTTAGAAAAGAAAGGAAGAGAACTATGATGTCAAACGGGTTTTTGCGTGTGTCGGCGGCAGCACCAAAGATAAAGGTTGCTGATTGTATTTATAATAGAGAACAGACAGAAAAGATAATCGATCAGGCGGTAACGATGCAGGTAAAACTTTTGGTTTTGCCAGAATTAGGAATAACTGGTTATACCTGCGGGGATTTATTTCTGCAGAACAGTTTATTGCGTCTAGCAAAAGAACAGGTGATTTTACTTCGGGATTATACAAAAGGAAAGAATATTGTGGTGGCAGTGGGATTTCCTATGGAATGGAAGGGAGGTCTCTATAATCTTGCTGCGATCTTATTTGACGGAAAAGTATTAGGACTTGTGCCAAAGCGTGCTATCCCGAATTATTCCGAATTTTATGAAGCAAGACATTTTAAAGAAGGAATGGAGGAACCGGTTGAGATTATATTTGGAGGAGAGCGGGTCTTTATGGGAACGAATCTCTTGTTTCAGTGTGAAACAATAGCAGGATTTACACTGGCTGCAGAGATTTGTGAGGATCTTTGGGTGCCTTGTCCTCCTAGTACTCGCCATGCCTTAGCGGGGGCTACGGTAATGATCAATCTTTCTGCAAGTGATGAGACAACGGGGAAAGATCGCTATCGCAGACAGTTGGTAGAAAGCCAGTCGGCACGGCTGGTTTGTGGCTATCTTTATGCAGATGCCGGAGAGGGAGAATCGAGTACCGATCTGGTTTTTGCGGCACATCATATTATAGCGGAGAATGGAACGCTGTTAGCGGAGGCAGTGCGGTTTCAAAATCAGATGATAACGGCAGATTTGGATCTGGAGCGGATACACAGTGAAAGACGAAGAATGAAGACATTTGGGGCAGCAGAAGGAGTTTATCAAACCATATATTTTTCTATAAAGGAAGCAAGAGAAGCGGAAGGATTTTATCGGTATGTCGATCCAGCACCATTTGTTCCAAGTGAAAAGGCGGATCGGGATAAGCGATGCGAGGAGATTTTGTCAATTCAGGCAATGGGGTTAAAGAAGCGGTTAGAGCATACTGGTTGTAATTCGGCGGTTATTGGTATTTCCGGCGGGTTGGATTCGACATTGGCACTTTTGGTTACAGCACGGGCATTTGATTTGCTGGGGCTGGAGCGAAAGCAGATTATGGCTGTTACCATGCCTTGTTTTGGAACTACGGATCGAACGTATCAAAATTCGATACGGCTGACAGAGCGGCTGGGAGCAAAATTAAAGGAAGTGGATATTCGGGAAGCAGTGCTGCGTCATTTTCAGGATATTGGACAAGATCCCAATTTACAGGATGTCACTTATGAAAATGCACAGGCACGGGAGCGGACGCAGGTACTGATGGATTTTGCCAATCAGGGGAATTCTATGGTGGTTGGGACCGGGGATATGTCAGAATTGGCACTTGGATGGGCGACTTATAATGGAGATCATATGTCAATGTATGGGGTAAATGCATCCGTGCCGAAAACGTTGGTAAGACATTTGGTGCGGTATTATGCGGATACCTGTCAGGATCAGGAACTGTCAAATGTACTGCTGGATGTACTGGATACCCCAGTGAGTCCAGAACTGCTGCCGCCTAAAGACGGAGAGATTGCTCAGAAGACAGAGGATATTGTCGGACCTTATGAGCTGCATGATTTTTATTTATATTATATGCTTCGGTTTGGGTATACACCGAAGAAAATATGCTTTTTGGCAGAAAAAGCATTTGAGGGGGTTTATCAGAGAGAAGAGATTGTAAAGTGGATGAAGACTTTTTATCGGAGGTTTTTTTCTCAGCAGTTTAAACGGTCTTGTCTGCCGGATGGACCGAAGGTGGGATCGGTGGCTGTGTCGCCTAGAGGGGATCTTCGGATGCCAAGTGATGCTTGTGTTCGGATTTGGATGGAGGAGCTGGAAAGGATGGAATAGGGGAGATTTTATATAATTATAAAAGATTTGGGTTAGGGAGAGTGTTCGTTTGGGAAGGCTCTCCCTTTTTTGCGGTTAGTTTGCGGTGACTCCATTGCCTGAGACAGTAGAGGCTTTTTTAACGGCACGCTTAATGGCGTCATAGAGTGTTTGAGCGGTATAGCGATTGACATCGGAGCAGGTGATGCCTTCTAATGACTGGTTGCTTAGTATCTGTGCAGACAGGTTGTTTAAGGTTGTTTCCATTAGAGGATTGCTGACATCTGCGGTTTGGTCTAAATTGACTAAACGAATGGAATTGATATGGTTTTTGTCAACAATGACCTCAATCTGCATGGCTTGATTTCCTGCATCAACAGAAGAGGTATAAATGCCTGCTAAAAAGGTAGGAGCTGTTTCTGGCAGGATTTGCTTATCGGAAGCATCATCAGGCAGAAACATATAGATAAAAAGCAGGACAAGGAAGATACCGAGGGCTACAAAAATAGCAGTATAAATGACTTCCCTCATATGTAATACAACAATTTTGGTCTTTGCACTCATATTTGAGATCCCCTTTGCAGATAAGTGTACTGCCTGATTTATGCGTCGGTCAGTACACAAAAAT
>CAJUEI010000270.1 GCA_910585255.1 uncultured Lachnospiraceae bacterium | reverse complement strand
GTGATGAAAGCTCTCAAAAATACCGCCGCCCTCTCCGATTAAAGTAATCGTAATAAAAAAAACCGCTGCTGCATAGAACAAAAAATACCACCGTACTTCTTCGATTTGAAAAGCATCCTTTACTTTATGAATTAGAATATAATAGTAAAAAGTAAAGTTTACACCAAATAAAAACATAAATACCGTAATAACCCCCTGCAGATAGACCGAATACCCTGCAATACTGTCTGCTTTAATTCCAAATCCTCCTGTCCCTGCTGTACCGAAAGCATGACAGAGAGAATCAAAAAGAGGCATATCACCAATCAGCAGCAGAATAATTTCCACAATTGTCATAGCAAAGTAGATTGCATACAGTAAAAATGCAGTCTGCTGCATTTTAGGCACTAATTTTCCAACCGAAGGTCCCGGGCTTTCTGCTTTCATTAGATTAATTGTAGAACCCCCAGACATTGGAAGAATCGCAAGGATAAATACTAATACCCCCATACCCCCGATCCAATGGCTGAAACTTCGCCAGAACAGATTAGCATGGGAAAGGGCTTCTACATTATTTAAAATACTAGATCCTGTAGTAGTAAAGCCAGAGATAATCTCAAATAAAGCATCGGTATAATTTGGAATATCCCCATTTAGTACAAAGGGAAGTGCTCCGATTAAACTCATAACAATCCAGCTTAAAGAGACCGTAAGAAAGCCTTCTTTTGCATAAAAAGTAGCACTTTTCGGTTTTTGAATTCTTGCAAATTTTCCGCATACAAGACATAAAACAGCAAGAATCAGATAGATAAGCGTATCCTTTCGCTCGCCATAACAGATTCCGACAATACAGGGAAGCAGCATAAAAAGCCCCTGCAGCATAATCACTCTGCCCAAAATGGAATTAATTAGCCGATAATTCATCACTTCCACCTCTACCTTCCGCTATTGAGCAGAATATCAGAAATATCCTGCAGTCCTTTTTGGGTTGTTACTACAATTACGGTATCATGAAGTTTAATCACATCCCGTCCAGAAGGAGTAATAATCTGATTTTCCCGCACAATACAGCAGATTAATAAATTTTTCTTAAGCTGTAAGTCAATCAGCGGAATATCGGTAACAGAACTGTTATCCCCTACATGAAACTCTAATGCCTCTACTTGATTATCCATAAGACGATATAATGCTTCGACATTGCTTCCGTAGGAGTTGCTTTGACTTCTTGCATACTGCAAAATATGCTCTGCCGTAATATGCTTTGGGGAAATAATACTTCCCACCGGAAGGTCGTCAATAATTTCATCCAATTCCAAGCGGTTGATCTTAATAATCTTTTTACAGTTTGGATTTACTTTATTGGCAAATAGGGAGAGGAAGACATTTTCTTCATCCATATTGGTCAGTGCAACAAAAGCGTCTGTATTGGCAAGTCCTTCTTCTAATAAAATATCATGTTCAGAAGCATCTGCATGAATAATCGTAGCTTTTGGAAGAGTCACACTTAAGATATCACAGCGTTCCCGATTTCTTTCTACAATCTTTACATGAACCCCGGATTTCATTAACATCAGAGAAAGATAGTAAGAGATCGTGCCTCCTCCGGCGATCATAACGTTGCGGATTTCCCGTGTAACCGCTAGTTTCGTAACTTTATAAAAAGCAGGAATTTTTTCTTTTGGCAGAATAACGGAGATCATATCTCCAGCCTGTAAAATTGTAGTTCCATTAGGAATACTGACCTGATGATCATGCACTAAAATACAGATTAAAATTTCATGGTTAAAGCGTTTCGAGAAAGCCTGTACCGTCATATTGTGCAGCGGACTGTGTTCGGAAATAGCGACACGCAGCAGATCGACACGACCCTTTGCAAAAGTATCAATCTCCATTGCATCCGGGATTTGAATCAGATGGGCGATTTCCCTTGCAGCTGCAAATTCTGGATTGATAGCAAGGGAGATATCTAAACACTGCTTTAAATACGTAATTTCCTGAAAATATTCTGGATTGCGGACACGGGCAATCGTTCTGCAATCCGTTGTTTTCTTTGCAATCAGACAGCTTAAGAGATTGATTTCATCCTGATCCGTTACAGCAATTAACAGATCGGCATCTTCAATGCCTGCTTCCTGTTGGGTACGAAAATTGGTGCCGTTTCCTACTACTCCTTGTAAATCCAGTGCAGACAATGCGGGTTGAAGGCGGACGGCAGAATTATCAATAATAACGATATCATGTTTTTCGTCATTTAACTGCTGAGCAAGTGCATAGCCTACTTTGCCGCAGCCTATAATGATGATTTTCATTTCAAAGTGCTCCTTAAATAATATAATAGTAAAAAAAATACATATTCTTAAAATCATAGAATATCACACTCTCAATATATCATAAAATGACAGAGAAATAAACTGGAAATTTGTAAATTTTGCAGAATTATTTGCTTTTCATTCCTAAAATTTTCTGTTATAATAAATTTTATTGCAAAAAAGAAATAGAGTAGAAAAGTTGGTGAAAAAATGAAATCGATTTTATCGAAGAAGTGGTACCTGTATTTAACGGAGTTTTTTGCTGGAATGTCAGTAATGGCGGTGGAATTAGGGGCAAGCAGACTTTTAGCTCCCTATTTTAGCTCCTCTCAGATTGTATGGACCATTATTATTGGAACAATTATGATTGCAATGGCATTAGGAAATATCTATGGCGGAAAGACAGCCGATAAAAACCCTAATCCCGATCAGCTATACAAAAGAATCTTAATTGCCGCTATCTGGATTGCCGCTATTCCGGTTGTAGGAAAATATATTATTTTAGGAATCTCGGCATTGCTGATTTTTTCTGTCAGCAGTAATTTTCTGATCTGGTCGGCATTTTTTACCTGTATGATTATTTTTGTATTTCCGCTTTTTCTGTTGGGTACGGTTACGCCGTCCCTTACAAAATATACGGTGGAAAGTTTAGAAGACAACGGAAAGATTGTGGGAACACTGGGGGCATTTAATACGATTGGAAGCATTTTAGGAACATTTTTGCCTACCTTTGTAACGATTCCCGCTGTCGGAACGGCTCTTACTTTTTTAATTTTTTCCGGGATTCTTTTGGGGCTGGCTTTGATTTATTTTATTAGTACTAAGACAGGAAAGAAACAAATAATAATAGGAAGTATTCTATTTATTCTGTGCTGCATATTTGGAAATACAAGTCGGTTTGCTTTTTGGGAGACGAATCTTACCTACGAAGGAGAGTCGATCTATAATTATCTTCAGGTAAAGGAAGATGATAAAAATGTGATTTTATCGACGAATGTATTATTTGGGGTGCAGTCTATTTTAAAAAAGGATCAGAGTCTGACTGGAATGTATTATGACTATGCCATGGCGGCTCCGCTGATGGCAGGGGCAGAAGAAAAGGATTCGTTGGAGGTGCTGATATTGGGTATGGGAACGGGAACGTTTGCAACTCAGTGCAGGCGGTATTTTCAGAATATTAGAATGGAAGGAGTGGAGATTGATGAGAAAATTACTCTGTTAGCAAAGGAATATTTTGAATTGCCGGAGGATATTGCTGTGACGACTTATGATGGGCGGGCGTATTTGAATGTAGTGGATAAGACCTATGATGTAATTATGGTAGATGCCTATCAGGATATTACGATTCCTTTTCAGATGTCTTCAGTAGAGTTTTTTACTTTGGTAAAGGAGCACTTGGCGGAAGATGGAGTTATGGTGGTAAATATGAATATGAGAGGGAGTCAGGAGGGGAATATGAATCAGTATTTGGCGGATACGATTTCTTCAGTATTTGATACGGTTTATACAGTAGATGTATTGGGGACAACCAATCGGGAGTTGTTTGCTTCTGCTTCAGAGGATATTCTTGCTGTGATGGAGCGGAATTTGGAGAAGGTAGAGGAGCCAGAATTGTACGGAATGATGAATTGGGTGGTTTTACAGTTGGAGGAGTACCAGGCGGGGGAGTATTGTATGACGGATGATCAGGCACCAGTGGAGGTACTTGGTATGCGGGTGATTGATGAATTGATTGGGGAAGAAGTGGAGTATTATCGGGGGATTTTTAAAGAGAGGGGGATACGGGGGTTATTGGAGGAGCTTTGAAAGTATGGGGAGGGGAGGGGGACGCTAGAGAGGGGAAGCCATTCCCTCCCCGCTGTTCCGCTCTACGGAAAGTAAGAAAGTCTAATGCCTCTGAGTTTAGGTGTATCTTGCCGGACGGACCGGGGTGCAATTCGCCCGTGCAGCGGGCTAAACACACCCCTTTT
>CAJUEI010000269.1 GCA_910585255.1 uncultured Lachnospiraceae bacterium | reverse complement strand
TATACAGTATACTCTATTTTCTGAAAATATCAAACAAAATTTTCTATTTTTTTCTATATTTTCTTAATTATTCCCTATCATTTCTCCAATTCAAAATCCATATTTTAAAAGTCCATACAATAGCAGCCCATAAAACCCATCTACCTTATCTCTAAAACCGGTTTTCCCACCGAACGAATCGGATTTCGTATTCCCTCCAGCCCCAGTTTCCAATCCAAATCCCCACTGTGCTGATAAAATCCTAAAAATACCATACCCTCTTCCTCAAATACCGCCAAATAAACACTATTCTGGTGATTATAAGGAAATCCAGCCACAGCAAGCCGCTTCCCATCCCATTGAAAACTATGCCCTAAAACCAGCATATTTCGTTCCCATAATTTTTCTATCCGATCAAAATTCCCTTCTACTTTCTTCTGATAATATCCCATCTGATCCTTTACCAAAAAACAAATCGCACCATCCTCCATTGTAATCAAAAGCTGATTTTCCTGCTGCTCCAAACTCTGAAACATATCTCCCTCCTCCCACTCTGCTACTTCCATTCGCTGCAATAATACCCCTGTTTCTTTTTCTATCACAAAAAGCACTAACTTTTCTTTTTCTTTTACTATAATTAAAAATCGTTCTCCATCCTTTTCTTCCTCCTGTAAACCCAGCACCGCTGTCTGTGCTTCTAGCGGATACATACAGGTCAGCTTCTCATACTCCATTACCGCAGTCTCCTGCCCCTCTTCCATTTCCCAATAAAACGGCAGAACATACATTCCAGATTCTATTTTCAAAGTATCTAACATCCGCTCCCCCTGATAACAAACAAAAGAAAAATAACATCCTGTATCCGACACCACCCCGCTGGTCCGAATCCATAATTCCCCCTCCAGATTTTCATACTGTACTCTTATCACCTCTCCTTTCTCATTCTTTCGAACCGAAACCTTCCCTCTATGTTCCGGCAAAACCGGAATTTGAAAAAATTGAGTGACCCGCTCCCCGGCATCCTCCGGTATGATCATACAAGAGATCTTCTCACTCTGTACCTCTAACCGCAATGGATAAATACGATAATAATCCGCCAAATAAACTTCCTCCGTCCGCTCTTCCCCTGCTTCTGTCCGCCCTGCCACATCCCGAAAAATCTCTGCATAAGGCAGCCCTTCTAAAGAAATCCCTTCTCTCCCTTCCGTCACAAACCAAGCCGGCATATCCATCTCAAGCACAATCTCCTCTGTCTTCCAAAACCCTCCCTTTTTCTTATTCCGATTTTGAACCTGAAACGTTGTCTTAGGCTGATCCAACGTCCCAACCGAATACGAAGTACTCCAAAAAAGTTTTTCCTCCCACTGTGTATCAATCCGAAGCGAAATCCCCTTTGCCTTTTCCACCTCTCCATATAAAACCGATTCGGTTACTTCCACCTGTTCCTTTCCCTGATCAATCCAAACAGTCCCTCCTATCCATACCCCAATCGAAAAAATCATTCCAATTATCATTATAAATAAACTCTTTTTCATACCAAATCCCTCCCTATTCTTTCTCTTCCAATATAATCTGAAGTGCCTGTTCCACCCGATTTGCCTGATAGTGATACATTCGTTTTATATAATCCACCAGATGTTCCCCCTGTTCTTCCAACTCTAAAATCGAACAATCCCCTATCAATTCTCCCCTTTGCAGCAAAACAGCCCGACTAAAAAAATGTGCCGTCTCTTCAATAAAATGAGTCGCAATCAAAATCGTCTCCTCCGGCTCTAAAATTCCCACCAATATTTTATAAAAATCCTCCCGATTAAAGATATCATTTCCTGCAAACGGTTCATCCATTAAAATATAATCCGCTCCCTGGCACAGAGCCAAAATAACCTCTAATTGATTTTTTTGTCCGGCTGAAAAAAATTTAACCGCTTTCTTCTCCGGCAGTTTAAAAAACTCCGTTAGTTGCCGAAACCGTGCCTCTCGAAATGTCCGAAAATGCATCTGATAAAATTCTTTATGTGACTGAACTGTTAAATTAGGAAAAAAAGAATGTTCACAGGTAGCAAAAGAAAGCCGTGTAATATTAGATGAATTCACTTTCTCTTGATCTAACCGTATCGTTCCCTGATAAGAAAGATAGCCCAAAATACATTTTAAAAGTGTTGTTTTTCCGGCACCGTTTTCTCCAAACAGCCCAACTATTTCCCCCTGTCCTATTGTTAAATCAATCTGCTTTAAAGCCGGCTTCCCCCTATACCTTTTATTTAACTCCCTAATTTCCAACATAATCTCACTCCCTACCCTTCTCAAATCTTAGGCGTTACCCACTTATAAAATACAAAATAAATCCCATACAACCCAACTATAAAAACGAAAAAAACAATCCCTGCTATAACTGGCATACCAATACAGCTTTTTAAACAATACCATCTGTCCGAAAGCCGCTTTACCAAATAAATGCTTTTACTCCCCCGATAATAATACCAATAATGCCAGCCGCCCAACAATAAAATCAGCAAAAACCCCCATAAAAACCCCCGAAAAACTCCATCCGTTAAAATAGAAAACTCCTCCATAAAAACCCCATCCCTCCGTCTGTACTCCTGTGTAGAAAAAACATACTCCCAAAGTCTTTGATACGCCAAATAATAACGATAAAAAAAAGAAAAACTTTTTATTATACTCCCTATTAACCATACCACAAGCAGCCTTATCTCCCCCTGATAGGCATATCCTACCGGAAAATAATCTTCTATCTTATAACTTCTTTCCTTTTTTTCAAACACCCTCCATGCTCTCTTTTTCACTAATTCTTTTTTCTTATACTCCTTCATCCTTCCTCCCTCTTCTCTCTATACTTTCTCCTCTCTCCAGCCAGTAATAAAACAATTCCTATCAAAAGCAGCCCGCTTTTTACCAAATCCCACTTCCCATTCATAGCTGCATCAGAAAACATCCCCATCATAAGAATATTTCCCCAAAGCAACGGTAATTTTCGATTCCACTGCTCCTCGCTTCCCAAATAAGCAATTCCCATTCCCACTACAGCCAACAAAAGTCCATTACGTACCCATCTGCTTCCTTCTGTAAGCGGCAGCAGGCTGTGCAGAAAATCATTTCTCCAAAAAGCCAAAAACAAACTCTGAGCAGAACGATTCCCCACCTCCATCCGTTCCAAATAAAGTTGTCCTCCCCCTATTGCCAGAAGAATCTCAACTGCAAACAAAAGAAAAAAACAACAGACATTATACCCGCTCCAAAGAAAAAATACTCTTTCCCTGCTAATCCCAAGCCGACACAAGGTATATTCCCACTGACTCCCCTTTTCCCCCTCAGCCCACATCAAAATCAAACTAATCAAAAAAAATCCTATATAAAAAATCTGCTCCATATAACTAATCTCAATTACCCTCTCTAAGCGAACTGTATCTGCAGCCAAATAAAAAAATCCCATCTGCAGCACAGCTAAAACCCCCAATACAGCCAAAATCTTATAAATCGAACTTCTAACCACCAACATAAGAACGGATATATCCTGCCTCATCTAATCTCCCTCCTAAAAATATTTCACTCCCTCTGCAGCCTCTTCCAAACAATTGTCAAAGGAAATTCGGAATCCGCTCCGCTACTTCCTTGATAGGTTAAGCAAATCTCCTACTCCAAATCCTCTTTCCACAATCTCTCTAACAATTCAACTGCCTCACATCTGCTTACTCCCATCTGTTTCATTGCCTTTATCCAGACCAAAGTATCATTCTCCAAAAGCTCCCGATAAATTCTTTCTATCTTCTCTGCACTTAAACTCATATAACTTTTTGCCCCAGAATGAGAATAAATCATACCTTCTTCTTCCAATATCCCATACGCCTTCTGTACCGTATTCGGATTGACACCCAGCAAGGCAGAAAGTACTCTTCTAGAAGGCATCTCCTCTTTATCCTGAACCAAACCAGCGGCAATCTTCTGCTTTACAAAACGAACAATCTGCAGATAGATAGGAGAATTCTCATTCAAACTCAACTCTTCGAACGAAACCATGCCTCACTCTCCTTTCTAAAACCGTATTAATCATGTCATACACTTAACTGTATTATATAATTAATACAGTTAATCTGTCAATCCCTTCAACAAAAAACAGAACAAAAAACAATTCCCAAAGAGAACGCCAGAGTACATTAGGGGCATGCTGTTCCGCTCTCCAGAAAGCAGAAGCTCTAAGACTTCTGAATTTACGTATATTCAACCGGACGGATCGGGGTGCAATTCGCCCGTGCAGCGGGCTAAACACCATAGGTGAGAACTTAAGAA
>CAJUEI010000268.1 GCA_910585255.1 uncultured Lachnospiraceae bacterium | reverse complement strand
CAGACGCCACTTTATGACATCATGGAGGGGCTGAACCATATCGTAAAAGCAGGGAAAGTAAGATATATCGGCATTTCCAACTGTTTTGCATGGCAGCTTGCAAAGGCAAATGCACTGGCGGAGAAAGAAGGCTTTGCAAAGTTTGTTTCCATTCAGGGACATTACAATTTGATTTTCCGTGAGGAGGAAAGGGAGATGGCAAAGCTGTGTGCGGAAGACAACATTGCTATGACTCCTTACAGTGCACTGGCAGGCGGGCGGTTGTCAAAGGCTCCTGGCGAGACTTCAAAGCGTCTGGAAGAAGACAGTTATGCAAAGTTCAAGTATGATGCGACTGCGAAGCAGGATGGCGTTGTGATCGGACGTGTGCAGGAGCTTGCCGAAAAACATGGAGTGTCCATGACGGAGGTTTCCCTGGCGTGGCTTCTGACAAAAGTAACAGCTCCCGTTGTGGGTGCGACAAAGCTGTATCATATCAAGGGTGCGGCAAAGGCCGTAGAGCTGGTTCTCTCGGAAGAAGAAAGGCTGTATCTGGAGGAGCCGTATATTCCTCATACGCTTGTTGGTGTTATGGCACAGAATACCGTATCGGCAGCAAAAGAGAAGCACGTCTGGTCAACGGGAAATCAGAAAATATAGCAGGAGGTGTAACGATGAGTAAAAGAATGGTAGCGTATTTTAGTGCAAGCGGCGTAACGGCAAAGGCTGCAAAGGAACTGGCGGAGGCTTGCGGTGCAGACTTATATGAGATTAAACCAGAAATTCCATATACCAGTGCCGATTTAGACTGGATGAATAAAAAGAGCCGCAGCAGTGTGGAAATGAATGATCCGTCTTCCCGCCCCGCACTGGCAGATCATCTGGCGGATATAGCAGGGT
Organism: uncultured Lachnospiraceae bacterium; assembly: GCA_910585255.1. Taxonomy (GTDB): domain Bacteria; phylum Bacillota; class Clostridia; order Lachnospirales; family Lachnospiraceae; genus MGBC114844. The sequence continues at coordinate 3,422 of CAJUEI010000268.1, read as the reverse complement.
ATGATGTGATTTTTGTGGGTTTTCCGGTATGGTGGTATACAGCTCCGACCATTATAAAGACATTTCTTGAGGCGTATGATTTCAGTGGAAAAACCATTGTACCATTTGCCACTTCCGGCGGCAGCGGGCTTGGAAAGACGGCGGACACTCTGCAGGAGGTGGTACCCCTGGCAACAGTTAAAAGCGGAAAACTTCTGAATGGAAGGCAGAATGTCACGGAACTGAAAAGATGGGCAGAAAGTTTTGAAAAGTAGATCGGAGGAAAGAAAGATGGTAAAACAGACAGCAGGCAGAGACCAACTTGGGGCATTTGCTCCGAAGTTTGCACAGTTAAACGATGATGTATTGTTCGGGGAGGTATGGAACAGGGAGGAAAAACTCTCTTTAAGGGACAGATCCCTTGTGACGGTTGTGTCATTAATGGCACAGGGACTGGTGGACTCTTCGTTCCAGTATCATCTGATGAGTGCAAAAAATAATGGAATCACCAAAGAAGAAATTGCCGAGGTATTAACCCATGCAGCATTTTACACAGGATGGCCGAAAGCATGGGCGGCTTTCAAAATGGCGAAAGAGGTCTGGATGGAGGAAGAGACTGCAGGGAGTACAAGAGAAGCCCATGAAAAGAATATGCTGTTTCCGGTGGGGAACCCCAATGACGGATATGCACAGTATTTTATTGGGCAGAGTTACCTTGCACCGATTTCCACGGAGCAGGTCGGGATCTTCAATGTAACCTTTGAACCTGGATGCCGGAACAACTGGCATATCCATCATGCCACTTCCGGGGGAGGACAGATTTTGGTATGTGTAGGCGGGCGAGGGTATTATCAGGAATGGGGGAAAGAAGCGAAGGAACTGCATCCGGGGGATGTGGTCAACATCCCTGTCGGTGTAAAGCACTGGCATGGTGCAGCACCGGATAGTTGGTTTTCCCATCTGGCGGTTGAGGTTCCCGGAACAGATACTTCTAACGAATGGCTGGAAGCGGTGGATGACACTTCTTATGGCAGTCTGAAGTAGGGAAGGCGGTGGGCACAGACATGAACGAAAAACAGAAAAGAGCTGTTGATGTGATGATGACAGCAGCCCTGCTGTTCCTGATGGGTTATCCGTTCTGGGGCGAAAAAGCCCACGAATGGGTGGGGGCAGGGATATTTGTTTTGTTTGCCGCCCACCATGCATTGAACTGGCGTTGGTATAAAAGCCTGTTCCGGGGTAGATATTCACCGATGCGTATCTTTCAGATTGGCGTGGATATACTGACATTTCTCTCTATGGCTGTGCTGATGTACAGCAGTATCGTTTTATCCCGGTATGTGTTTGCGTTTTTGCCTATAGAGAGCGGGCTGGCATTGGCAAGGAGGCTGCACATCTTAGGTTCTTACTGGGGATTTTTGACAATGAGCCTGCATTTGGGGCTGCACTGGAATATGGTTTTGGAAATGATAAAAAGAAAAAAGACTGTGGTGTCCCGGTATGTTCATGTGGTATGTTTTATTCTTGGACTGGCGGTTGCCCTATATGGAGCATGGGTTTTTGCTAAGAGGGATTTTGGTACTTATCTGTTTTTAAAAAGTGAATTTGTCTTTTTGGATTATGAGGAATCAAAAATCTTGTATTATTTTGACTACCTGTCTCTGATGGGAACGTGTATTTTTATTACCCACTATATAGGGAAAATTCTACGGTTATTTAAAAGAAAGAAGGAGGGCGGACAATGAAATGGTATTATGTCAAATTCCATCTTATTTTTGACGGTTACAGACCACAGATTCATAAGATTTTATCAAAGAACAGCATGAATGGAAGATGTATGTCATTTCTTTGTCTTTTTATGAGAAAGTAGATTTTTGAAGGGTGTGGAACCTTCTTATATTTTCAGCACCACATCTACAAAAAACTCTGTTTCACTGTTGGAAACTTGTGCCGAGCCGCTGTATTTTTCCGCTACTGCTGCAATAGCAGCAAGCCCGATTCCGTTTCCGCTATGCTTCGTGGAATGGTAGCTGTCTTTCATTTTTCGTACCCTGCCGTTAAAGTTGTTGGTACAGACGATATACAGCCTGCTGTTGTGATGGATTTCTGTGGTCAGGCAAAAATACCGCCTACCCTCTGGCACGGTGAGACAGCCATCGATTGCGTTCTCTATTAGGTTTCCGAACAGGGAAACAATGTCAAATTCATTGGCAGGTGCAAGCTCTGGCAGTTCCATATGCCAGTTTGTGTCAATACCTGCTGAAACAGCCATTTCATGGTAGTGGCTAAACAGGGCATTCAGAGCAGCATTGGCACAGTAATTGGCAGGGGCGTTTTCGACAAAGCTAGTCTCGTATCTTGCAAGGTATGTCTGGATGCTGTCGATGTCACCTTTTTCCGCAAGAGAAGAAAGCAGGCGTATGGAGTGGCGGAAGTCATGTCTCAGACGTGCAGTCTGATGCATATACTCCTGCAATATCCGGTACTGGCGTGCCTGCATTTCAAGGAGCTGTGTGCGTTCTTTCAGTTCGGCGTGTTCTAGTATGACCGCTGCCCCCTTATAAAAAAGCAAATAGATGATAACCAGGACGAGAAATGCACAGCTTTCCACTATAGGAAAGATGAAAGCCATGCGTCCCGTATGGAGGGTGTTGTAAGATTTTGGGATACTCAGCACATTTAGAACAAGGGATATTGAGGACAGGGAAACCGTCATATACCATATCTTTGGAATGTCCAGACAGTCAATCATTCGGTAAAAATACTGGCAAGCGAGAGGTGCGAAAGCAACTGCGACCAAGCAGGAAAGACCAAGCCGAAAAAAAGCTGCTTCTACGGATAAATCCGCAGCACCTGATGCTGGGTGAAGGCAGGAGTCAAGGGAATAGGCGAACTGTGCCGGGAAGGATTGGACAGCACAGACACCCACATAGACGGCAAGGCACTTGGGCAGGCTTGCTGTCACGGTATGGCGGTATAGGAAGAAGAACAGGATAAGGGACAGCAGGAAGATGGTATTGACATCAATCCGCAGCACCGCACAAAGGCAGGAGCAAAAAAAGGAGTACGGGAGCAGGACAGCTATGCCAAGCAGGACTGTTTTGAATATTGTATACCTCATCTGGTTCTTCATTGTATAATAGCAGGATGCCGCCGAAGGCAGCATTACAAGAAATTGCGGCAGTGCTGACAGCAGTTTGGTCATATCCATGTTCATTTCTCCTTCCTGATGCTTTTTTCAATGGGACAGTTTCCACATAGCAGCAGAGCTGTGTGTTAAAGTCTCAGATAAGCCCCGTCATTTCGTTCAGATCGTTTGATTCGTCATCTACTAAAGCAATCTTCAAATTAGTTTCACCTCAATTTCGTATAAAAAGTAAATATAATCCTACAACAAAAAAATATATTTTTCAAACCTGTCAATCCCTGATTTTAAAAATTTG
>CAJUEI010000267.1 GCA_910585255.1 uncultured Lachnospiraceae bacterium | reverse complement strand
CCACAAAGACAAAGAGCGGGCAGAACAGGTAAAGCAAATAAAAGGTTGGTAAAAATACTCCGGTGAATTGAAAATTCATCGGAGTATTTAATTGCCTATATAATTTGTTGAGGCAACGACATATTCTTTTAGAGTTGCAGGCAGTTTATGGCGTTTAATCACATCCTCACAATACCTTTTATATATTGATTTCAATGCTTTATTATTGCTGTTATCGCCTTTAGATACATAATATATATATGCAAGCAAAAGAACTACATCAAAAGTAACAATTTCAATATCGTTTAATTCTTCTAACTCTTCCGCAATTAAATCAACCATTACTTCCTTAGAGCTAAAATAATTGATTTTGTTATAAGCTGCATAGGCCAAGCTATACACCTCTCCTCTATCTTTTGAATTTCCTCTTGTATACATTACTCTTTCATGATTTGCAATCACATTAAAAATCGTTGTGTATTGCGGATCTTTTCCATATAAATCTCCCTCATCAACAATTGTTACATTCTTTCCTTTATATAAATCAATTAATCTTTTTGTGTCTTCATCTAATTCATTATATACCATCTCATGAATTATAATTTGCTGAAAACACTCAAATAAAGGTTTCAAATATACCTTATACATATTTTCAAAAGAACAATTGGAATCAGATGATCTATTTTCAATTCCTACCATAAAAATGTTTGCATCAAACATCACCGGTTGTCTAATTAGAAGTTTAAGATGTATCTTTTGTAATGTGCTTTTCATACATCCACCCTCCATAAATCAGAGATGAATTGCATTAATTCAATATCATCATCCTCTTCTATATCCTCTTCACTTATGTCATCGAAAAAACCTTCAACAAGAGTTTTATCAAGCCCTAATATCTCAGCATCTTTTATAAGTTCATCCCTAGAAGCATATCCATTATCATAAACCAATTTCATTTGCCTATATATTAAACTATTATTTTCAATATAGGGATTTTTACAAGTATATAAGCATTGTACTTGTTCTTGGAATACCTTTATTTCTTGTAGTACACCCTTTATAAATTGATAGTTCTGTATATATTCATCAATTTTATCGATATAATGTTCTTCATACAGTCTATAAATAACTGCTTTTAAAGGTAGTTGATATTTTAAGGTCAAAAAAATACTTAAAACAGCATAATCTTCAAAAATCATTTCACGATTCTTTTTACCAGGCATTTTTTTCTTGAAAAATTTTATTTCTGCCCTTAACGCTTCCTCTGGTAATAAGAATTCTGCTGCAAATCTACTTGCACGTTTTTCATTTATGCTACTCAGTGCTGTGAAATTACATATATAGGGTTCTCTCTTAATAGCCGAGTAATCTTTCACATAATGATAATACTCATGTGCTGCAGTAAAAATTTGGTTAATCAAAGGTTTTTTGGAATTTAGAACTATATACGCCTTATCACATCCAGATTGTGGAATATACAATAAGCCATCAATTTTATCACTTTCAAAATCAACAGCTTCAAAATGTATATTTGTATTTTGTTCAGTTATCCATCCAAATATCTTTTCTCCAATTGGAGCTAACGCATAGACAACACGTTTCTCTTTTACAAGTGCTTTAATTGAATCAACTTCATCTTCGCTTAAAGAATTTGTATTGAAGTCATATTCTCTTTGATAATACTGTTCAAATAGCTCTTGATTATTTACTGATATCATCCAAACACCTTCTTGCAAGAACACTATACTTTTCCCTAATATGAATTTTTTCAATCATAGTCCCAATTTTTTTTCGATCACTTTCATCCATATTACCCATTAGATAAATCAGACCATCTTTTTCATTTTCAATAAAAAATTCATCAATTATCGTCTTTGAAAAATCACAAATCTTGTTTAATATTTCTAATGTTGGTAATTGCTTTCCTGTTTCAAGTAGAGATAGCGTGCTTCTGTTTATTCCTATTTCGTCTGCAAATGCTTGTTGCGTTTTATCAGATCGTAAACTTATTAATTTATGACAAAACTTTTCTGTATTAAATGTTTTCATTGCTTTTTCCTCCAAACATACGTTATACATTTTAACACACAACAAAGTATATGTCAATTTACTGTTAAATATTCTAACATCATTATTTGTAGGATTACAATACATGTGTTACAACTGAATATTTTAAAAGCAGGAAAGCTGCCTTTGTGTTATAATTTAAGTCACCACAACAAAAACAAACCGAAAGGAGTTTCCCGCTATAACTACTATAACACAAGATATGAGGTATCGTCTATCACTTATTCAATACGCTGAAAAATATGGTGTTACAAAAGCCGCTATCAAATATAAGACAAACCGTCAGTATATTGTATATTTATCGCTGGAAACGTCGTTATGATGGCTCCATTCACTCTTTGCGTGATCGTTCCCGTAGACCCCACCACCACCCTAACCAGCATACCGCCCAGGAAATCAAGCTCATTACAGATATGCGTAGACGGAATCCTCATGCTGGCTTCGTTATTTTCTGGGTTAAACTCAGGCAACATGGATATACACGCTCTATTTCCGGTCTGTACCGGTTCTTGTGCAGACACGACATCATGGCTGTCAAACCTGCCAATCCCAAGTATGTTGCCAGACCTTATGAACCAATGCAACGTCCTGGACAACGTATCCAGATAGATGTGAAGTTTGTTCCTTCCGTCTGCCTTGTAAACGAAGCCAAAGGGCAGCATTTCTACCAGTATACTGCCATTGACGAATATTCCAGATGGCGATTCGTGGAAGCTTTTGAAGAACACAGTTCCTATTCCTCTGCAACATTTCTGGAACACCTGATAAAGGCGTTCCCATTCCCCATTGAATGTGTTCAGACCGACAATGGGCAGGAATTTACCAAACGTTTCCGCTCCTATGGCGGTTCTGACAAGCCGACCCTTTTCCAGGTACACCTAAAAGAGCATGGCATAAGACACAAGCTGATACGCCCTTTTACACCAAGACACAATGGCAAAGCAGAACGGAGCCACCGGAAGGACAAGGAACGGTTTTATGCCACCCATACTTTCTATTCCTTTGACGACTTCGCAAAACAGCTGAAAACGTATAACCGTAGAAATTACAATAGCTTTCCTATGCGACCACTTGGATGAAAAACACCAAATGAAATGCTTAAAAATTACCTGTGGTCAGTGTAACAAATGTTTGACAAACCTACACTGTTAAATATTCTAACATCATTATATAATTCCAAATTCTACAATGCAATACCTTTTTGAGTTTTTTATTTCTCGACACCGTTTTGGCACCGTCCACACCTAATTTCATTATTCAAAACGTAAAAAGACTCCCAAGGAAAACCTTGGAAGCCTTGAATTTGCAGAATAATTTTTGATTACTCAACAATAGTAGCAACCTTACCCGATCCAACTGTTCTACCACCTTCACGAATAGCGAATCCAAGTCCCTGCTCCATAGCGATTGGATGAATCAACTCAATTGTCATCTCTACGTTATCACCAGGCATACACATATCCACACCATCCGGTAACTGGCAGATACCTGTTACGTCTGTTGTTCTGAAATAGAACTGTGGTCTGTAGTTATTGAAGAAAGGAGTATGACGTCCGCCTTCATCCTTTGTCAATACATAAACCTGAGCCGTAAATTTCTTATGACATGTTACACTGTTTGGCTTACAGATAACCTGACCACGAACGATATCTGTTCTCTGAACACCACGAAGCAAAGCACCAATGTTATCACCAGCCTGAGCCTCGTCTAATAACTTACGGAACATTTCAATACCTGTTACAACTGTCTTTCTGTTCTCTTCCTTTACACCAACGATTTCTACTTCATCATTTAAGTGAAGAGTACCACGCTCTACTCTACCGGTAGCAACTGTACCACGACCTGTAATTGTAAATACGTCTTCCACTGGCATTAAGAAAGGCTTATCTGTTGCTCTCTGTGGATCTGGAATATACTCATCTACGGTATGCATTAACTCAATAATTTTGTCGCCCCACTCGCCGCTTGGATCTTCCAGAGCTTTTAATGCAGAACCCTTAATAATCGGGCAATCTGTAAATCCATATTCCTCTAACTGCTCTGTAATTTCCATCTCTACTAATTCCAATAATTCCTCATCATCTACCATATCGCACTTATTCATAAATACTACGATATAAGGAACACCTACCTGACGAGACAATAAGATATGCTCCTTTGTCTGAGCCATAACACCATCTGTTGCAGCTACTACTAAGATTGCACCATCCATCTGAGCAGCACCTGTAATCATGTTCTTAACATAGTCAGCATGACCTGGGCAGTCAACATGTGCATAGTGTCTCTTCTCTGTC
>CAJUEI010000266.1 GCA_910585255.1 uncultured Lachnospiraceae bacterium | reverse complement strand
GCCTTATGTGTCCGCTGCGAGGAAGCCTTAGTGCAAACGGCCCCAGCAGAGAATCCTCTTACGATGCCCACGTCCGGTTTAAAATACAATACAATATTTATATCAAACTTAAAATATAGTTTAGAAAGGACAAAGGGGAATGTACCACACATGTATATTTGATTTATATGGAACGTTAATTGATATTCATACAGATGAGGATCAAATGGTTCTTTGGGAAAAGTTAGCTTTATTTTTGAGTTATTATGGAGTTTTTTATTCTGCAGTGGAATTGCAGGAAGTTTATTTAAAAATTGTAAGGGAAATGCAGAGTGGGAAAGATTTATTGCGGAATGATAAACATGAGGCTTATCCTGAAATTCAGATAGAACAGGTATTTTTAAAGATTTTTCAGAGAAAGCAAGTAGAGATTGGTTTGGATTTGGCGGTTTTGGTTGGGCAGTTTTTTCGGGTTTTATCAACAGAGTATATTAAACTTTATAAGGGAACGATATCAATGTTAGAGGAATTGAAAAGAGCGGGAAAGCACCTCTATCTGCTGTCAAATGCACAGAGGATTTTTGCTCTGTATGAGATGAAAGCATTGGGGATTGAGGAGTATTTTGAGGGAATATTGATTTCTTCTGATTTTGCTTATAAAAAGCCGGATAGTCGGTTTTTTGAAGAATTGATTGGAAGATATAAGATTGAAAGGGATACGGCGATTATGATTGGAAATGATGGGGTTTGTGATATAATGGGGGCAAGGAAGGCAGGACTGCATACACTGTATGTACATTCAAATCTTTCACCTAAAAAAGAGCAGGTACAGGCAGATTATGTGCTGGAACGGATGGATATGAAAAAAATCGGAGAAATTTTGCTGGGAAAATCGGAGCGGTTTATCTGACATTACCATTGACAAGACAGAAAGGAAGTGATAATCTATAGCAAACTGAAGTAGAAGGAGAATATACATATGAAAGAATTGTTAAAAACGAAGCTGAATACCGCTTGCCTTGTGCTGATTCCGGCTTGTATCGGGATTAATTATCTGGGGAAATTGTTTGCCTCGGTATTGAAACTGCCTCTTTGGCTGGATTCGATTGGAACTTGTATCGGAGGGGCTTTAGGGGGACCGATTATTGGTGCGATCTGTGGGGCAGCAAATAATTTGATCTATGGACTTACAACTGGGGATTCGATTACATTGGTCTATGCGATTACCAGTCTTGGGATTGGATTTGCTGTAGGGGTAATGGCTCGGCTTGGTAAGATGAAAAAGGTTTCCGGTGCTTTATTGACGGCTGTAATAGCCGGACTTACAGCAGTTTTGATTTCGACTCCTTTAAATTGTATCTTTTGGGGAGGGACAACGGGTAATGTCTGGGGAGATGCGGTGTTTGCTGCAACGCAGGCTGCCAATATGCCGACTGTTTTGGGATCGTTTTTGGATGAAATTGTGGTGGATGTGCCGGATAAGATTATTACGGTTTTGATTGTGTTTGTGATTTTAAAGGGGCTTCCTAAGAAGCTGACGGCTCTTTATGATGGAAGTGATACAGTGAAAAGTTTAGACTGAGATTGAGATTAAGATTAAGAGAATGGAGAAGGGCAAAAGTAAAGGGGGAGTTGGGTGGCTTATATAAAAATAGAAAAATTAAAGTATTGTTATCCGAATACGGAGAAATTGGCATTGGATAATCTGAATTTTGAGATAGAAAAAGGGTCTTTTATAGGGATTATCGGGCAGAACGGAGCCGGGAAAAGTACGCTTTGTCAGGCTTTTGTCGGGCTTGTTCCAAATTTTTATAAGGGGGCTTATGGCGGGAAGGTTTGGATAGAGGAGAGAGAGGCGGCAAAGGTTCCTGTTTCTGAACTTTGCCGGAAGGTGGGGTTGGTGTTTCAGAATCCGTTTAATCAGTTGTCTGGTGCAAAGGATACAATATTTGAGGAAGTGGCGTTTGGACTGCAGAATTTTGGTGTTCCAAAAGAGGAAATGATTGTACGTGTGGAGCGGGTTTTAAAGCTGCTTGATATAGAAGAGTATCGGGATCGCAATCCGTTTGATTTATCGGGAGGACAGATGCAGAGAGTGGCACTTGCCAGTATTTTGGCTATGGAGCCGGAAGTATTGGTATTGGACGAGCCGACTTCTCAGTTAGATCCTGCGGGAAGTGAAGAAGTATTTCGGGCGATTGAGAAGCTGGCAAAGTCTGGTATTACGATTATTATGGTGGAACAAAAGATAGAAAAATTGGCGGAGTATTGTGATAAGATTCTTTTGCTGCATCGTGGAAAGCAGGTGGCTTTTGATACGCCGGAGCGGATTTTTTCGATGGAAAATTTAGAGGAGTATGGGGTGACGGCACCGATCTATACTAAGGTATGCAAGGAGTTTCGGATTCAGTTAGAAAACGGCTGTTATCCAGCTTCGTTAAAAGAGACGCTTCGGCAGAGGGAGCGGTTTCCAAAAGAACGGAGAGTGGCAGAGAAGGAGGGGGTGGCAGAGCGGCCGCAGAGAGAAGCGGTATTTCGAATAGAGAGGCTTTGTTTTTCTTATCAGGCGTCTGTTCCAATTTTGACGGATTTGTCTCTGCGGCTGGATTTTCGTTCTACTGCGATTGTTGGACAGAATGGAGCTGGGAAGACGACTTTGGTTAAGTTATTAAAAGGATTGTTAAAGCCGATTCAGGGGAATATTTTTTATGGGGATCAGGATATCGCCGGGAAGACGGTTGCTATGCTGGCTGGAGAAATTGGATATGTCTTTCAGAATCCAGATGATCAGATTTTTAAATATCATGTAATGGATGAAGTAATGTTTGGACCGTTAAATATAGGGATGAAAAGGGAAGAGGCACAGAGAAAGGCAGAAGAAGCACTGCAGATGGTGGGATTGGAGAAGCTGACAGAGGAAAATCCTTATGATTTGGAACTTTCACAGAGAAAGCTGATTGCGATTGCTTCTGTAATTGCAATGGATACAAACGTGCTGATTTTAGATGAACCGACAATTGCACAGGATATGGAAGGGAAAAAGCGGATTGGAGCGGTGATAAAGCAGTTAAGGGAACAGGGACGGCTGGTGATTGCAATTTTGCATGATATGGATTTTGTAGCGGAGAATTTTGAACGGGTGATTGTGATGGCACATGGTCGGATATTGGCGGACGGAAAAAAGGAGCAGGTGTTTGCACAGGAGGATGTGATGCAAAAGGCTTGTATTGAACCGCCTTATCTGACAGGGCTTTGTCAGAGGATGGGCTATACAGGAATGTATTTTCAGATAGATGAATTGATAAAGTGTGTGGATTTAGACTGTTAAAGAGAGGTGGATAGGATGAGAAAATTGTTGGTAGTAGTGGATATGCAGAAGGATTTTATTGACGGTTCTTTGGGAACAAAAGAGGCAGAGAAGATAGTAGACGGAGTAGTGGAAGAGATTAAGAAATATCGGACGGAGGATATTTTTGCAACTAGAGATACACATACGGAGGATTATCTGCAGACACAGGAAGGAAAAAAACTGCCTGTTGTGCACTGTGTAAAAGGAACAGAGGGATGGGAAATAAATGGAAAAGTAAAGGAAGCGTTAAAGGGAGCAGAGGTGATGGATAAACCTACTTTTGGTTCAAAGGAACTGGCGGAAAAAATTGCAGGGTTGGCAGCAGAAGAAGAGATAGAGGTTACTTTGGTTGGCTTGTGTACCGATATTTGTGTGGTGTCAAATGCGTTGCTGATAAAGGCGTATTTGCCGGAAGTGCCTGTACGGGTGCTTGCTTCCTGCTGTGCAGGAGTGACGCCGGAGAGTCATCAGGCAGCACTTGCTACTATGAAGATGTGTCAGGTTGAGATAGTATAGTATAATGTAGGCTTGGAATAAAATTTTTGGGTTTTAAAATTTAGAAGAATTCAGGAGATGAGATTGTCTCCTGAATTTTTTTGTTAGATGAAAGGGTTGCTTTTATAGTAAAAAGCAGAAATTTGGAGAATTTTGGGGATTATAATTTGACAAAATTTAAAAAAAGATAGATAATAATAGAGATTATATGCAGTTAGTAAGACGGAACAAGAGAAAAGCTTTTGGAATAGGAATAAGAACAGAGGAGGAATCAGAAATGGCAAATTACAGAGAACTTTGGTTTCAAAATAATGAATCGAATCATGGCTGGTATACCTGTGTGAGATGTGGAAAAAACTTTCGCAAAAAAGATATTGATATCGATCATATTATTCCGCAGAACAGAGGAGGAAAAGATAATCTTAATAATTTACAGTGTATGTGCCGGCATTGCAACCGTTCGAAACAGGACGATTTAAATTTTACAACTGTAACGGATTATGCACGAAATGTAGTACG
>CAJUEI010000265.1 GCA_910585255.1 uncultured Lachnospiraceae bacterium | reverse complement strand
GACAGAGAGAAGGATAAGCCATGGGAAATGGTATTTGAGGCACTTCTTCGGTGCGGCGGCAATTTGATTATTCCGGGTACTGATTTAAATGCCAGAAAGTATGCGGCACTGGCTTCTAAAATGGGACTGATTGTTACACATCATCATGCCGAGCCGCTGGGAGCAGAGATGTTTGCTAGGGCTTATCCGAATCTCAATGCTTCTTATGCTCAATATCCTGAAAAGTTTCATGGTTTATGGAAAGAGGCATTAAATCGTCAGAAAGACAGAAAAGTAATATGGAATTTAGGGTTTCGAGGACAGGGGGATCGCCCATTTTGGATGGATGATATTCGATATCAGTCGGATGAAGCACGTGGAAAATTGATGAGTGAATTAATTCAAAAGCAGTATGATATGGTAAAAGAAATGGATGCAAATGCCGTGTGCAGTACAAATCTTTATGGAGAAACCATGGATCTTTATAAAAAGGATTGTCTAAAACTGCCGAAGGATGTAATTAAAATATGGGCGGATAATGGCTACGGTAAGATGGTCAGCAGAAGACAGGGAAACGAGAATCCAAGGATTTGTGCACTTCCTGAGAAAAAAGAGGAAGCGAATGGCATTTATTATCATGTGTCTTTTTATGATCTGCAGGCAGCAAATCATATTACAATGCTGACGAATACGCCAGAATTTGTAAAACGAGAATTAACGGAAGTGCTGGAAAGAGGCGGGGATGATTTTTGGATTATAAATTGTTCCAATGTAAAACCGCATGTGTACTATTTGGATTTGATAGCACAGTTATGGAAGAATGGGGATATTGATATTGAACAGCATAGAGAAGAATATGTAAAAAGTTATTATGGCTTGGAGGAAATAGGGCAGGTAACAGAGCGGCTGAAAGAGTATCCGCAATATGCGGCGGCATATGGAAAAGAAGAGGATGAACATGCAGGAGAACAATTTCCTAATCATGTGGCAAGAATACTTGTTGCACAATATATAAAAAACCGTGAAAAGCGAAGCGAAGAACTGCTCTGGGCAACAGAGGGAAAAACACTTGCAGAGCAAGTGCAGTGGTATCAAGCTATCTGCGGTAAGGCGGCAGCATCTTATCAGGAGTATCTTCGAAAATGCAGAATGACAGAGGCAGTGCTGACTGGAAAGGGACAGGAACTCTTTCGAGATTCTCTTCTTTTGCAGGTTCAGATTTATTATCATTGCTTTCAAGGAGCATTTTTGATTTGTAAAAGTCTGTTAGAAGGGTTTCAAGAAAATTATCAGGCAGCATTTTATCAAGCGGGGAAAGCAAGAAAGGAATATCTGAAAGCGAATCGTGCGATGCGGGAGCGAGAACATGGAAAATGGCATGGTTTTTATGAGAATGAATGTCTGACTGATATCAAACAGACTGCATGGGTACTGCAGGGATTCATGAGTTATCTGCGGGCTTTGGGCGATGGACCCCATTACTATCAGTGGCAGAGAGAGTATCTTTATTCGGAAAAAGACAGGCGGGTGATGCTGATTTTAAATATGGAAAATCATCTGCAGGATCAAGAACTGTTTGCACTGATGGAAGCAAAGCTGGATGGAGGAAAATAGAATGGAAATGACCTTAAGATGGTATGGTTCAAAATTTGATACGGTAACTTTAAAGCAAATTCGTCAGATACCAGGAGTGACAGGTGTAATTACAACCTTATATGATACAGAACCGGGAGAAGTGTGGAGCAGAGAGAGAATCCACAGTATGAAAGAAGAGGTGGAAGCATCCGGGCTGCATATTTCAGGTATAGAGAGTGTCAATGTTCATGATGCGATTAAAGCAGGGCTGCCAGAGAGGGACAGCTATATTGCTAATTATATAGAAACGCTGAAGAATCTTGGAGAGGAAGGAATTCATCTGGTATGTTATAACTTTATGCCAGTGTTTGACTGGACAAGAACCGAGCTTGCAAGACGGCGTGCCGATGGTTCTACTGTACTTGCCTATACACAGGAAGCAGTAGATGCTTTGCAGCCAGAAAGGATGTTTGCTTCTATAGCAGAAGATGCCAATGGAAGTATTATGCCTGGCTGGGAACCGGAACGGATGGAACAAGTAAAAGAATTGTTTGCATTATACAGTAATGTGGATGAGGAAAAGCTGTTTATAAATTTAAAATATTTTTTAGAGCAGATTATGCCTGTTTGTGATCAATATAATATTAATATGGCAATTCATCCAGATGATCCTGCATGGAGTGTATTTGGACTGCCACGTATTATTGTGAATAAGGAAAATATTTTACGTATGATACATATGGTCGATAATCCGCATAATGGTGTTACATTTTGTTCTGGTTCATATGGGACAAACAGGAGGAATAATCTGTCGGATATGATTCGTTCTTTAAAAGGAAGAATCCATTTTGCCCATGTGCGTAATTTAAAATTTAATTCACCGACCGATTTTGAAGAAGCAGCACATTTATCAAGTGACGGTGATTTTGATATGTATGAAATAATGAAGGCGTTGTATGAAATTGATTTTTGCGGACCTATTCGACCTGACCATGGGCGTATGATTTGGGATGAAGTGGCAATGCCGGGATACGGATTGTATGATCGTGCACTTGGAGCAGCATATTTAAATGGTTTGTGGGAGGCTATTGAAAAATCGCAAAGGAGATAATTTGGTATGAAAATAAGTTCGCAGGGAATTTCTGATAATGCAGATAGAAAACAATGGGAGGAAAGGGGATATTTTTTACCAAAGTATGATAGAGAACAAATGGTAAAAATAACAAAGGAACAGCCTTTTTGGATCCATTTTGGGGCGGGAAATTTATTTCGTGCATTTCATGCAGTGATTGCAGAGAATTTATTGAATGAAGGAAAATTGGATAGAGGAATCCTTGTTGCAGAAGGATATGACTATGAAATTATTGAAAAGATATATATGCCGCATAATAATCTTAGTATTGCTGTGACATTAAAAGCAGATGGTACGATGGATAAAAGAGTAGTTGGAAGTGTTGCAGAAGCGATCCCTTTAGATTCTGAAAATGATATGGCATTTCAGAGGTTAAAAGAGGTATTTGCCAAGGATTCTTTGCAGATGGCAACTTTTACCATTACAGAAAAAGGCTACAGTCTGACTAATGCAAAAGGGGAATTTTTAAAGGATGTGGCAGCGGATTTTGCAGCGGGACCGGAAAGACCAATAAGTTATATGGGGAAAGTAGCATCTTTATTGTATGCAAGGTATTGTGCAGGAGAAAAGCCTATCGCAATGGTCAGTACCGATAATTGTTCTCATAATGGGGATAAGCTGTATGCAGCAGTTTCAGCATTTGCAAAGGCATGGACAGAAGCGGAAAAGACGGATGCAGGATTTCAAAACTATATAAATTCTAAAAAAGTTTCTTTTCCATGGAGTATGATTGATAAGATAACACCTAGACCAGATGCAACAGTAGAAAAAATTTTGCAAGAGGATGGTGTAGAAAAATCAGAACCAATCGTTACTGCTAAAAATACATATATAGCACCTTTTGTAAATGCAGAGGAAACAGAATATCTGGTGATTGAGGATGATTTCCCAAATGGACGTCCAAAACTTGAGGAAGGCAAAATTTTATTTACCGATAGAGAAACGGTAGAAAAGGTAGAAAAAATGAAGGTGTGTACTTGTTTGAATCCGCTGCATACTTGTCTTGCTATTTTTGGATGTCTGCTTGGCTATAAGAAAATTTCTGATGAGATGCGGGATAGGGCACTTGTAAAATTGGTAGAAACAGTGGGATACCAGGAGGGGCTTTTAGCAGTCGTTCATCCGGGCATTTTAGATCCAAAAGAATTTATTGATACTGTGCTGAAAGTGCGGATACCTAATCCGTTTATGCCGGATACTCCCCAAAGGATCGCTACAGATACTTCACAGAAATTGGCGATTCGTTTTGGTGAAACAATTAAGGCTTATCAGGCAAGTGAAGTTTTAAAAGTGGAGGATTTGCAGATGATACCATTTGTTTTTGCAGGATGGTTAAGATATTTAATGGCAGTAGATGATACTGGCGAATCATTTGAATTGAGTCCAGATCCGCTTTTAGAAATATTGTGTCCACAAATGGAAAAGATCAAGTTAGGGGATACGAAAGTGGAAGAAATAGAAAAGGCAGTAAAGCCGCTTTTAGAGAGTACGGAAATATTTGGCGTGAATTTATATAAAGTGGGTATGGCGGATAAGGTGTGCGGATATTTGAAGGAATTAACAGCAGGGTTAGGTGCAGTTCGCAGGACTTTGGAAAAGTATTTGATAGAAAAATAGAGGATGTAAGAAATATCTGTAATGGATTTTAACCTCATCAAGGAAGTCCTCCGCTTCTAAGCCGCCAAGGCGAAAGCGGTGGGTTGGGACTTCCTTGTTTCAGTG
>CAJUEI010000264.1 GCA_910585255.1 uncultured Lachnospiraceae bacterium | reverse complement strand
CTTCCGGCCAGCAGCCAAATGAATAAATCTGCATATCCTGTACTGCCGCCATCTTGAACCCCTTACCAGCCCCTGTATTCTCAGCTGTATTAAATGTACTCTGTCCTACCCATGGCCACGGACTATATAAAATCTTCCCTTCCCGGTATTTCTGAAGCCATGTATCATAATTCTGTGACTCAGAGTCCGGATCAACCAGCCCTAACGCATTTGCTTTATTAAAAAAACGAAGCACTCCGATATAAAGAGAATCCTCATCAATTATATTTTGATAATCGGAACCGTCTGCCCTGGACAACACAAAGCCCTGCTCATCATATCCATACATACAGACAAGCTGCTTTGCATTATTCATCATATGATCATCCCACTCCCCGAACAGAGAAATAGCATAAATATCATCAACCCCCTCTTCCTCTCTTGCCAAAGCCTGCATTTGTCCTAAAACATCCAGGAATTCATCCAGATTATTCATCTGTGGATAACCAACTTTCTTATAATAATCCCATCGAATGTAAGGTCCAAAAGTAGGCTCCTGACTTTCAGACGGCACAGTTGACGGCTGTGAAGAGATAGAATTTGGAAACCCGTAAATTCCTTCGGCTTCAACCAGTTCATTCGTCTTCTTTACTGCAAATCCATAATTCTTCAGAATTTCTTTGTCTTTCACCAGTTCTGTACAGTCCATAACCAAACCTCTTTTCACCAATTCATCAAATTTACCATTTGCCGTGTTAATCAGAATCAGATCGCCAAGATTGCCCATTGCAGCCCGTGTTTGGTAGAGCGTATCCCCACCTCCTGCAACATTCGGTGTAATCATATTCAGTTCCATATTAAACCGATCTCTGACCGCTTTTGCAAACCAGCCGCTCTGTAACCCCTGGTAATTCGCATACTCGTCATAGACATCTACTGTGATGAATTTTTCATATTTATCTGCTCTGAAATCATTCTGCCCTAATTTCCCATTCATTTTTTCACACCCTGCTGCCAACGGTATCAGTAATATCATATACAGCAATATACATATCCATTTCTTTCTCATAAGCTTTCCCCTCACTTATAACTCATATCCATTCCGTACCTTCACAGATACACCCGCAATTTATAAAAATGCTATATTACATAAAATTACTCTTATGATTTCATGATTAGTATACACCAAATAAAAGGGAAAATTCAACTTCAATTTGCCTTCCAAAGGTTTATTTCTAAAAGATGTCTAATTTTGTATGTAGTTCTGTACGCTTTTTTTGTGTAGCAATATTTTGTACCAAACAACTATAATTAAGAGGGTATTTCCTTGATAGGTTAAAACTTTAAAGAAAGGATAAAAACAACATGAAATTTGGATACTTTGATGATGAAAAGAAAGAATATGTTATCACAACACCAGAAACGCCGCTTCCCTGGATCAATTATCTGGGAAACGAATCTTTTTTCTCCCTGATCTCCAACACCTGCGGCGGCTACAGCTTCTATAAAGATGCGAAACTCCTCCGGCTGACACGCTACCGTTACAACAACGTGCCCGCTGATACAAACGGCAGGTATTACTTTATCAATCATAACGGAACCATCTGGACTCCCGGATGGCAGCCAATAAAAACATCCCTTGACACATACGAATGTCATCATGGACTTGGATACAGCCAGTTTATCTCCTCCAAAAACGGAATCCATGCTGAACTGACGGCTTTTGTTCCTCTAGGAGAGACCTGCGAAGTCAACTATTTGCTTCTTCGTAATGACACAAAGAAGATGCAGAACCTCTCTTTAAGCTCTTATGTTGAATTCTGTTTCTGGAATACAGTGGATGATTCTACAAACTTCCAGCGAAATTTAAGCCTTGGCGAAGTAGAGATTATTGGCTCTACAATTTACCACAAGACGGAATACCGGGAACGCCGGAATCACTATGCATACTATACGGTTAATACTGACATCGATGGTTTTGATACGGACAGGGACGTATTTCTCGGTAACTACGGCAGTATTGAAAATCCAAAAGCAGTAAAAGAAGAGGTTTCCTATCAGTCCATCGCCAGCGGCGGAGCCGTTATTGGTTCACATTACTTAAAACTTACACTTGCCCCAGGCGAAACAAAGAGCCTGATTTTCCTGTTGGGCTATGCAGAAAATCCCGCAGATGAAAAATGGGAAGCACCGAATATTATTAACAAAGCACCTGCTTTGCACACGATCTCCCGTCTCAATACCGATGAAAAAATTGCAGCCGCACAAAAAGCCTTATCTGACTACTGGAATTCACTGTTATCCAGATTTACTCTGGAGTGTGCGGACGAAAAGCTAAACCGTATGGTAAATATCTGGAATCAGTATCAGTGCATGGTCACTTTCAATATGTCCCGTTCCGCTTCTTATTTTGAGTCAGGAACCGGACGGGGTATGGGATTCCGCGATTCCTGTCAGGATCTCTTAGGATTTGTACACCTGATCCCTGACCGGGCAAGGCAGAGGATACTCGATATCGCCGCAACACAATTTGAAGACGGTAGTGCTTACCATCAATACCAGCCGCTGACCAAAAAGGGAAACACCGATATCGGCAGCGGCTTCAATGACGATCCATTATGGCTGATTGCTGGAACTGCCGCTTATATTAAAGAAACCGGGGATATGTCTATCTTAGATGAACAGGTAGACTTTAATAATGATTCCACAAAAGCCCAGCCCCTTTTAGAGCATTTGAAACGCTCTTTTGACTATCCGCTTACCCACTTAGGTCCCCACGGACTGCCTCTTATCGGACGTGCTGACTGGAATGACTGCCTGAACTTAAACTGCTTCTCCACAGAACCCGGGGAATCCTTCCAGACCTTCGGCTCATCAGAAGGTCCTGTGGCGGAATCCATATTTATCGCAGGAATGTTTGTAAAATATGGACGTGAATATGCATCCATCCAACATCTCCTCCATAATGAGGAAGAAGCCAGACGTGCCGAATCTGCTGTTGCTGACATGTATCAGACGATTTTAGACTCTGGATGGGACGGTGAATGGTTCCTGCGTGCCTATGATGCAAATGGAGACAAAGTCGGTTCCAATGAATGTAAAGAAGGAAAGATTTATATCGAGCCACAGGGCTTCTGTGTCCTTGCAGATATTGGTATCAAAGAAGGACATGCCAAAAAAGCTTTAGATTCTGTAAAAGAACATCTGGATACAAAATATGGAATTGTCCTGCAGCAGCCTCCTTACAGCCATTACTATGTAAACTTAGGCGAAATTTCCTCCTATCCACCCGGATATAAAGAAAATGCCGGCATCTTCTGCCATAACAACCCATGGGTGTCTATCGCTGAAACACGGATCGGACGCGGAAACAGAGCGTTTGAAATTTATCGTAAAACCTGCCCGGCATATATTGAAGATATCAGTGAAATCCACCGCACAGAGCCATATGTCTATTCCCAGATGATAGCCGGCAAAGATGCACCAAAGCATGGAGAGGCAAAAAACAGCTGGCTGACCGGAACGGCCGCGTGGACATTTGTGAACGTCTCACAATATATCCTTGGAATCCGACCGGATTTTGACGGGCTCCATGTGAATCCTTGTATTCCATCAGGGCTGGAACGCTTAAAAGTAACAAGACACTACCGTGGAGCCGATATTTATATTGATATCAAGAATCCAGAACATGTAGAAAAAGGGGTACAGTCTATGGAGGTTGACGGAAAGCTCATTTCCGGTAACTGTATCCACCTGGACGGAAATAAAAAAGAATATTTCGTAACGGTTGTAATGGGTCCATAAAAGGTAATTACCATTTAAAAAAGACAAGCCACGACTCCGGTAATACCGGAGTCGTGACTGTTCTCATTATTTATTTCTTCTCAAACAAACTATCCATTGCTTACTTTGATACTTCAATCTTATCCTTGATGATCTCTGTCAGCATAGCCGCTGCTTCATCCATTCCTGAATCTTCTAGTTCTTCAATCATCTTGTCATATGTTTTATCAAAGTCAGCTTCTTTTGCCGTTACACATGCAACCAGCCGGGACTGTGATATCTCATCCAGCTTGTTCCCGATCTCATCAAATTCAACCGGTTTGGACATTGCCCAGAGCGGCGGAAAATCTGGAACTTCAAATTCATCCTGCTGCGGGAAGATATCTAATAAAATCTCTACATTCCATGCAGCACACGCCGCCTTCTGCTCATCGTTATATTTTGCGAGAATTTCCTTCTTGCTGTCTGGTCTGTATGAATTACCGGTAGAATCCTCCACACCTACACCATAACGTGGGAATGGATAACTGTGGAAACCAACTCCCGTAGTTTTCGCATAGTTTTTATCATTACTTGATGCATCAATTTCTTCCTGTTCACGGTAACGATGTCCGTTCTCGTCAACCTTATAATTGACATCCTTAATTCCCCAGTTGATCAATACCTG
>CAJUEI010000263.1 GCA_910585255.1 uncultured Lachnospiraceae bacterium | reverse complement strand
TCCAGTTCCGTCGTGACAACAGAGATGTCGTAGGCATCGATCAGACCGTTCTTGTCGGTCTGGTATCGGTACCATCTATTGTCTTAAGTGGAAGTCTCCTCGCTCTCCCCGCTATTACTCTCATTCCCTTCTCCTATCTTTCCCAAAAATAAACCGATATGATGATTAAGTATCCGATAATGATTATAACAGAAAAATAGTTCCTTACAAGTATTTTTTTTGCAAGATCTCACTTTTATTTTTTTTTAATATGATTTATACTAGAATTAATCAAAAAAATCCCCCTATTCGAGATAGAAAGGCAGGTCATAACCATTATGAGAAAACATACGCTAGAAACCCGCTGGACACAGCAAATTACAGAAACAAATGCCTGGCAGGAATACCCTCGCCCTACTATGGTTCGCTCCTCTTATATAAACCTAAATGGTTACTGGGATTACAAAATCAGCAGACGTCACACCTTTCCCTCCGCCTATAGCGGAAAAATCCTAGTTCCGTTCTCTCCCGAATCCAAACTATCCGGTGTACAGCGTCAGTTAAAACCAAATGAATATCTCTGGTACCACAGAACCCTTACCCCTTTATCATTTTCCAAACAAGAACGCCTCTATCTGCACTTTGGTGCAGTAGACCAATCCTGCACCATTTACCTCAACCGCCGGAAAGTCGGTTCCCATCAGGGAGGCTATCTTCCTTTTTCGATTGACATTACGGAAGCGATGCGGCACGCTTCACCCAAAAAGCCTCTAGACTTATTCGTATGTGTAACCGATCCCAGTGACACCTCCTATCACAGCCGGGGCAAACAAAAGCTCCGCAACGGCGGAATGTTTTATACTGCACAAAGCGGAATCTGGCAGACCGTCTGGATGGAACTTGTACCGGAAAATTTTATCCGCTATGTCAAATTCACTCCTGACTACGATAAAAAAGAAGTAAAAGTAAAGATTGCTACAGAAAAAACCTGTCCTGCTGTATTACATCTAAAATTAGAATCCGGCGATCTCTCTTATTCTTTTACAAGCAACCAAAGCTTTCGGATTCCGATTCGGGAATTTCACGCATGGAGTCCAGAGCATCCCTATCTGTACCAAGTAAAAATCACTACAAAGACAGACTGTATCTCCAGTTACTTTGCCCTAAGAAAATGTGAAATTCAAACCGATTCAAACGGAATCCGAAAAATCTTTCTTAATAATCGCCCCTATCCGCAGATTGGCATCCTCGATCAGGGATACTGGCCAGACGGACTCTATACCCCGCCCTGTGAAGAAGCGATTTTATTTGATCTTTTGGCAATAAAAAAATTGGGATTTAATATGATCCGCAAACATGTAAAAATCGAATCGGAACGCTGGTACTATCACTGTGATCGGCTTGGTATTCTAGTCTGGCAGGATATGGTAAATGGCGGCTCACGCTACCACCGCTGGTTTGTTACCTACTTTGCCACTCTCTTTAACTGCCTGAATATCCGAATATTTGATCGTCCTCATGCTTTATTTTCACGCAGACAAAAAGAAAGCCGAACCGAATGGACCAAAGAAGTCGTATCCACTGTCCGCACCTTATATCCTCATCCCTGCATTGTATGCTGGGTTCCATTTAACGAAGGATGGGGACAGTTTCGTGCACTTTCAGCAGCAGAATTGATTCGCAGTCTAGACAAAGAGCGGCTGATCGATCACGCCAGCGGCTGGTTTGATCAGGGAGGCGGCGATATAAAAAGTATTCACTACTATTTCTTCTCCCTGATTCTAAAACCGGAACGGCGTGCACTCGCTCTGACCGAATTCGGCGGCTACACTTGGCATGTAAAAAAACACAGCTATTCCTCCAAAAAATTTGGCTATCGAACTTTTTACAGCAAAAATTCCCTGTCAAAAGGCTATGCCAAATTATTAGAAGACCTGATTTTTCCTGCATTTCAAAACGGACTTTCCGCCTCCGTCTATACCCAGCTTTCCGATGTAGAAGAGGAACTAAACGGCATCTTTACCTATGACAGAAAAATTCTGAAATTAGACAAAAAAACGGTTACCGAATGGAACCAAAAAATAAAAAATCTAATCGAGTAGGAAAGGTTACTTTCCCTACTCGCTGTCTCAGGCGTCCGTCAGCTCCGCTGACCTATTTCATTAAAACATTCATGTGCATAAAAAGGGACTGCTGCAAAATAATAAATTCCTATCCTATTTTGCAGCAGCCCCTTTTCCACTATAAAATCACTTCCATCCCAACTTTCTGAGGCTTTAACCCACAGGACTGATAAAATTTCATAGCAGATTCATTTAAGCTCCAGACATTTAAGGTTACATTATAACACTGATTCTGCCTTGCAAGTGCAAGCACTTCCTGATAAAGCTGCTTTCCTATATGTTGTCCTCTCTGCGTCTCCTCCACACAGAGATCATCAATATACAAAGTCTTTATATCCGTTAAAATATTATTTTCTTTTTGCTGCTGAAAAACACAAAAGGCATAACCCAAAACCTGCTGTTCCGAATCCACCGCTACTAAAATAGGTCTCTGATCATCACAAATCAATTCCTTTAACTGTTCATCCGTATATTTCTTTGCACCATACTTAAATAAATCCGGTCTTCCTCTATGATGCACCAGACACACCTGCATCAGCAGCCGATTAATCCCCTCCATATCGCTTTCTTCCGCCCGTCTAATTTTCATTGTTTATTCCCTTCCTTCACTAACTATTCCTTTCCTATTCCACTTCTGCTTCTATCGCTTCCACTACTAAAATACTCTCAATCACCGGCTGTTTCTCTTTTGGCAGCACCCCGCTCAACCCCTGCTCGGAAGCTTCTTTACAGATCGCATCCACAATCTCCATTCCCTCCGTAACATAACCAAACACAGCATAATCTCCGTCCAAATGAGGGCTGTCCTCATGCACAATAAAAAACTGCGAACTGGCACTGTCCGGTATCATAGAACGTGCCATAGAAATCGCACCCCGTGTATGCTTAAGCGGATTATCCACTCCATTATTCGGAAATTCTCCAACAATTTTCGTATCCGAACCGCCGTAACCATCCCCCTGCGGATCGCCTCCCTGTATCATAAACCCGTCTATCACTCGATGAAAAGTAAGCCCATCATAAAAATTAGATTCCGCAAGCTGAATAAAATTTGTAACTGTAATCGGAGCACTATCTGCATCTAACTCAGCATAAATAATTCCCTTATCCTTTACATGAATCTCTATCTGATGCTTCCCTGTCAGATAAGACTCCTCTGTACTAGATTCTGTTTCTGCAGAAGGCACCTCCCCTTTTCCACAAGCAGTTATCCCTATTATAAAAAATAAAACCAAAACCACAAAACCATATAATCCCTTTTTCTGATACAATTTTTTCATAAAATACAGTTTTCCTCCTTTATCTAAAATCTAAAATCATAACTCTATCTAAATCATAAATCCTCTATCCAAAATAATAACTCCATTCTCTCTAAATTTATTCACAATCTATCTTTAATTTTTTATCCTAATTCTTTTCATATATCTGAATCGTTGCATCAATCGAATCTACCACACTGACAATATGATATTTTAATACAAACAATGCATTTGCCTCTTCTGGATATTTTTGCTTTACTTTTCGAAGAAGCGGAAGGATATATTGCCTGGTTTCTTCAATATATGCCTTTAATTTTTCCTTTGAAAATGCCCCCGCCATACACGATACATTATGACAGCGATCAATTAGTTTCGTAATAGACGCTTCCCGATTTTCTAAAAGTTCATTATAATAACGATTCCTTGCAATCTCTTTTGTCTCACCTTCCATAACCCGAAATGTCATCAATTCTACACCTCGCCGCACAATATCATTTACTGGAAGTTCCTCCAAACTAATTCCGCAGTCTTCACAGACATCATGCAGTAAAATCGTTGCAATTATATTATCTTCCTTAATTCCAATACTAAGTGCATTGCACGCCATAGTAAGAGGATGAATAATATAGGGTTCTCCTCCCTTACGCATCTGTCCCTCGTGTTTCTCTCTTGCAAAAGATAGTGCCTTTAATGTCTGTGTCATCTCTGCCCCAGAAGCATAACCTCGAATATAAGTATACATTTTATCTGGATAAAATACGGTTCTTTCCATCTTCTATTTCCTTTATCGTTTTTATTATTGTTAATAGGTTAAAACAATTACTCTACCAAAATCACTTTTTATAGTTTAGCATATTTTTTTTATATATTCAATATTCGATTTCAACTCCAAGGGGACGCCAGAGTGTTTTAGGGAGACGTGTTCCGCTCTCCAGAAAGCAGAAGTTCTAAGACTTCTGAATTTCCGTGCATCCCACCGGACGGACCGGCACGCAATTCGCCTCTGCAGGAGGCTAAACACGTGCCTTTTTCGGGCACAAGTGCCCGAAAATCCTACAGAATCGACAGAAGTC
>CAJUEI010000262.1 GCA_910585255.1 uncultured Lachnospiraceae bacterium | reverse complement strand
TTCTTGCCAGAAAATTGATGTTCTTGCCAGAAACCTTGTTTTTTTCCAAAAATCCATTATAATAAAATGAAATTTTCAAAATGTTGTTTTTGACTGTTTTACTCTATTGTAACTGCATCCGGTACGGAAACTTCCCATGCCATGCAGCAGGTTTTCGATACGCTTCAGATTTTACATTCACAACGGTTGGTGTGAAAAACCTCTTATCTTAACTTTTCAAAGTACAAAGAGTGCCTTCCGAACAATGGTTCCCAACGGTTTTCTCTTTGTATATTATAACAGAATATCATGTTTTTTGCAATTATTTACAAGGCTCCTCCCATCGCCTAAAGGCAGTGGGTTTCCGCCTATAACAAACGAAAGGGGGGTTATTTATGAAGGAGGCAAGAAAAAAGGAAAACAGTAAAAAATAATTATTTAGGAGGAAATGTTATGGGATATCAAAATAATATTTTAATCAGGACTTCTTTAAGTGATGAAGGTATTATCGGGAAAAGGAATTTTAGCTATGGATCGCCAGATATGATTTCGCATACACAGGTTGAAGATCCGAAAAAATTTTTTACAGACAATTATGGCAGAGATGTGAATATGCCGTTGGATAAAAACAGTGGCACGAATTTTGTATACATCAGGGGAAAAAACAAAGCAGCCACGGGCACGGAGACAAAGGGATATGTATGGTTGTACTGCTGTGGTTCTTCCCTGTTTATGAAGCCAAGTCTGTGGAGCGGCAAAAAGGTTTATACGGCAAAGGGCGAAAGCTGTGCCAGTGTATCTTCTGGAAGCCAGAATGAAATTGTGGTAACCAGCGATCCCTTTTTGCTGAACGCCTTGGCTGTCCAATATTTCTGTATGGTTTCTATTATTACAAATGAGAAAAAGGAATATCTCCCTCAAGATTTTGTATCATATGACCAGTTTAATTATTGGGTGCGGACGAATATCGGTGTTGGTGTACGCAATTTCAATGTCCTGATTGGCAGCATTGTATACGATTTTCAGCGGCTAGATTTATTGTCAAACCCGGAAGATAAGGAAAAAGCCGCAATGTTCGTAGTAACATGGTCAGGACTGCCGGATGGATATACAGTTGGTGTAAAATGTGATGCGATCCCAGATCTTGCAAAAAGTACTGTAAGTAGTGGAAACACACATTCCTTGGCGGCAGCAGCGATTATTCCGGCAGGATTTGATGGGTATGTGGAAACATATGCCTATAACGGTGATAAAAAAATAGGATTTCCAGAAGGTGCAGTGATTATAACAAAATTTTACACAACAGTTACCATAAAAGACCTGTGCTATCCGTTTGGGGAAACTTTACAGGAATTGGGATGTCAGCCAGCGGAACATCTTGGACTGTCGGAAACTTCAAAATTAGTGCTGACAGGAGAGTGCAGCACAGCATTTGTGTAAAGGAGACAGGGTTATGATTGGAAAAAATACATATATCGCAATGCGGAAACTTTCAAATGCAAGTGTCACATCAGAAAACCATTTGGGAAAAGTGATGGATGGGACAGCAGTTTTTTCGGTGGATGCAATGGTCAGAGTGTCAGAACTTGAAACAGATAAGTCGGTGTTAAAGATAGAGGGAATTATAGATTTTGGAATACATGGGGAATGCGTATATGTAAAATTGCCGGGGTATCCTAGTATTTATTCAAACAGCACACAGGGGAGTATAAAAAAAGAGGAGTGGTTTCATATTGGTATGACTACGGACGGAAGCAGGGTATCCCTATACCTTGACGGCTGTTATAACTGTTGTGTAATCGGTCAGATGACCGGGACGAACACGGGCAGCGTTATCTCAATAGGCACCAACTTTATAGGAGATATGCGGTATGTCCGTATATTTGGGGAATGTCTGGATGCGGATACAATGAAAGCAATTATGTATGAAACCGACATAGAAAAAATTCCTTTCGCATGGTATGACTTTACGCAGAATCCGGCAAAGGAACGGATAAGCGGAAAAACGCTTTCACTGGCTGGAGCTGGCATCAAGACTTTTACATCAGCCATAAGCCTTATGGGGAATTCTTATCTTGAGGTGGATCAGGAGGAACTGATTGATATACGCCCTGGTTATTATAGAACACAGCAGTATTCTGTTCAGGTACATTTTAAATTTGAGACGGGGGAAGATAATGGGGCTTCCTGTTACAGTATTCTGTCTGATATGGCGGAAGGTGGTATCGGGGGGATACATCTTTACCTCAAACGTATGGAAGACGGATTCCATCTTTGCTTTACACATGCTTTCAGCAGTATAAGATGGAATACGGTGGTCTCCAATTCCGTAATCAGGCAGGGAATATGGAAAAACGCAGCAGTTGTTTTTGATGTGGAAACAGCCGTGATATACATTGACGGGAAAGAAGACTGTCGGAAAGAAGGGCTGCTGCCTGCCTTTCATTATGACAAGGACAGAATGTTCCTGCTCGGTGCAACAAGAGATGATGTCCTGCACAGCCCTAAGGACTATTTTGCAGGATGCATATCACAGTGTGATGTATGGGGAAGGGTTTTGTCGGGAGAGGAAGTGCAGAGGTATATCAATGGCGGGAGGGATGCGGATGCAGAGGAAGAACCCGGATTTACGCTGGATCTGGATGGATCGGGATGCTTTAACGGAATCACTTATAACGGCGTTGCCCTGGGCAATCATGCAAAGGTGGAGGAAGAAATCAGCAGTGCCATGCAGGGGGCTTTTGAAACGGTATTCTCCGGGCGGTGTGAAGAAGAACCGCTTGCACAAAGCGAATTGTCAGAAATCTATAAGATGTGCCATCGCCAATGGATAAACCACCATACTGAACAGGGCATGAAATGCAGCCCCCAAATGCCATATACGGTTAAGGCATGGAAAAAAGAAGGGATGGTTTATTTTGTAGGATGCCATAATGGAAAGGCTTATACGGTTGGAACAATGGAAGAAAAAGAAACAACTGAGGAAGTGATCTGGTGGGCAGAACTTATTTTGATGATTATAGGCGGAGTCTGTTCTGCTGTCTTTGGGCTGTATATCAGAACAGGCAGTCGGGCAGTCAACAAACTCCTTAATATATTTTACAGTAATGCACTGTTGGCAAATGCCCTGAAGAGCATGACATTTGGAAGTATTTCTGCCGATACATTCCTTCAGCTCTTTTCTATCCTGTATAAGGAGAACCTGCTTATAAAAATATTAAAGCTGGTCATTTCCGGTATAGCGTTTTGGTCGCTTATAACCTTATGTGCAAAATTTGCTTCGTGGGCTCTGGGGTACGGATGGGCAGCAGTGGCAGTTCAACTGGCAGCTCTGGTTGTCCAGGTAGGGCTGCATATTGCATCATATCCAAATGGGGATCATACAGATGATACAACATGTGTCGCAACTCTATCAGAAGTACAGTTTTCAGATATAGCGTCCAGCAATATGGAAGGAGATTTTGGCTACAGGGCAAATAAGACGGCAATCAGAGAAGCATGGATATCCTCATATAGCATTATAAAAAATACCGCTGATAAGAAACTATTATCCAAATGGAAAATGGAAGAAAGAGATTCACAGACGGTAGCAGCATATGATTTGAGCAACACAGGAACAACATTGGTAGTTGCGGCAAACTTTGTATTGGAAAATACCGGGAATATCGACATTAACGTTGGCATATGGGGAGAAGGTGTATTCTTTTATGGTATGTCAGATAAAAAAAATATTCTTGTTCCAGCAAAAACAATCTATCCTGTGATGTTGGATTTTCGATTTACATCTTACAGGATGCCGTCAGAGGTTGGGGAAATGGAAGAAACGATATCATGGAAATATGAATGTAATGGCATGCTGTTAAGGACAGAAAGCATTAATGTAAAGCTGTATTTTATACTGTCCCAACCGAAAAATCAATGGTTTGACAATCCGCTTTGGGCAGATGCACTGAAATATATCATACCAAAAGTGCAGGGTGAGTCAGATATACAGGGATTATATGTAAGGATAACCAGAGCCATAAATGCAGAAAAACAGTTGGCATATACCCCTGAATCCAAGTATGTGAAATGGTATGAACTTATAAAATGTTTTGACTTATCCCAATTTTTATCTGATATGTTCCACAGCGAGCAATCAGGTGCGATGGAGAGCGTCTATACTGTAAACTGCACAGACTGTGCAGCGATTGTGATGAGTTTTGCAAATATGCTGGGAGGAAATTTATACTGTGAACGTATGAGCAGTAAGCAGAAAGATATTTCATTTTTATTAAAACCAATTATACCAATAGGAAATTCGGAAATTAGTACAAAATATAGCTCTTTTATATACCATGAAACGGCGATGTACCATAACAGCGGCAATGCAGAGGATTTAGATAATACAACGCATAAAGTGTATGATGCATCCTTAGAAATAGAAACTCCTTCGTTTGGGTATATAGTTTCTGTGGGGACGAGTTTTTCGCAATATACGGATATGCAAGTCAAG
>CAJUEI010000261.1 GCA_910585255.1 uncultured Lachnospiraceae bacterium | reverse complement strand
AGAGTGAGGAATTAAAATGGTATCCAGATAAAAATAAAAAGGCGGTGCTGAACGGGATTACATTGGAGTTTGCAGAAGGAGGTTTTTACGGAATTATCGGATCGAATGGTTCTGGAAAAACTTCCTTTTTGCGTCATTTACTTCGATTTTTAAAGGTGCGTTCTGGACGGATTTTGCTTGGAGAACAGGAATTAGCGGAGTATAAGAGGAAAGAATTGGCAAGGCAGATGGCATTTGTCCCTCAAAATGTGCAGATGGATGTAGATTTTTCAGTTTATGAGGTAGTACAGATGGGAAGAAATCCTTATCTGGGAAAGTTTGCTTCCTTTCGAAAGGAAGATCGAAAGATGGTAGAGGAGGCTTTGCGGCTGACGTCTTGTCTGGAACTTCAGGATCGAAAGTTTGCACAGTTAAGTGGGGGAGAGGCACAGCGAGTATTGATTGCCCGGGCGGTGGCTCAGGATACAAAGTGGATTCTTTTGGATGAACCAGTGTCTGGATTAGATGTGCGATATCAGATGGAGATGATGCAGATGTTAGAGTGGCTGAATCGGGAGAAAGGAAAATCTGTAATTGTGGTGCTGCATGATTTGAATTTAGCTGTGCGGTTTTGTTCGCATTTGGTGATGATGAAAGCAGGAAAAGTGGTGGCAGCCGGGAAGACAGAGACGGTTATGGATTTGGAGCTTTTGCAGGAAGTGTATGGGATTGCGTTTCGGTGTGTTTGGGACGAGGAACAGAGGTATTTTTTTCCTAAGTAGTCGGATATCTATATCCGATTGGGAAAAGAATGATAGATAAAAAGGAAAAAATTTTGATTGTGAGGATCGGAAGAATGAAAAAAGGAAAGAACGCTTGGATTTTAAAGGGGATTCTTATTGCAGGGCTGATATGGAGCTGGATGCCTGTTTGGGTTGTAAGAGATGGAACAGAAAGAGAAAGAGAAGGAGAATGGAAATGAATCAGATTGAAAAACTTAAGCTGCATCAACAGGTGGAACGGATCTTGCATGTACCCGGAAACTATCGGGGCGGAATTTTAGAGATGGCATTTGTTTTGGATTATCATATTTCAAAAGAGGTTTTAATGGAAAATTTAAAAGAAATTTTGGCGGCATTGCGGACAGACAGCAAAGTTTTTCAAAATGTTCGGCTGAATTTGATAAAATGGGTGTCAGATACAGATATTCGTAAGGAAGTTTCTTCAGTGGGAGTTGTGCAAATGGGACGCTGTTTGGAAGATTATAAAAAGGGGAGTGAGGAAAAAAGCTTGGATGAATTAACTAGGCAGTTAAAATTGTTCTATGCCAGAAGCAAGTTGATTATCTGGATTACAGATGGGGCATTTCAGATTTTAGACAGCAAGCAGGTGGATTCTTATTTAAAGCCATTTCTTCAGAAAAAACTGTTAAAATGGGAAATAAAGGAGGAAGAAAATTTTTAGCGAAAAGTAAAAATAGGACTGTCACAGGAAGAACATGCCTTGTTTGATAGGGCTTAGATATTTCCTGTGACAGTCTTTTATTTACCAAGTTCTAGAACGTAATTTTCTAAATTGTGCTACAGTCGGAACATGGGAGTTTAATCCTCCGTCCATATCGATTACTTGTCCGGTCATATAAGCACTGTCATCAGAAGCAAGATAAACACAGAGATGTCCAATATCTTCTGGACAGCCATAGCGGTTGACTAGGATATTGTCTAAGAAAATATCTTTTAGCATCTGCGGAACACGTGCTTCGTTTTCTGGAGTGACAATAAGACCCGGGCGGACGCAGTTGCAGCGGATATTTTCTTTTCCGTACTGAAGTGCAACGGAACGGGTTAGAATATCTACGCCAGCTTTTGCACAGCTATAAGCGGTTGCTCCGATATCGCCGCCGCAGGAAGCCATAGAGCCGATATTGATAATAACACCGCCGTTTTGATTTTCTCTAAAATAAGGGACGATATTTTTGATTGCCCAGAAAGTTCCACGCAGATCACTTTGGAATACGTTATCCCACATTTCTAAGGTTAATTCTTCTACGCTTCCGTCAGGAAGAGATACGTTAGCAGCGTTGTTTACTAAAATATCAATTTGTCCGTAGGTCTTTTTTACATCGGCAAAAAGCTGTTCAATACTTGCCGTATCGGTAATATCCATATAGTGGTAGAGAGCTTCTCCGCCAGCTTTTTGGATACTTTCTACTACCGCCTGACCTTTTTCTGCTCTTCTGCCGCATACTACGACTTTTGCCCCTTCTGTTGCATAGAGGTGTGCAATACCTACACCAATACCGCTGGTAGAGCCGGTTACAATTGCGATTTTGTCTTTTAATTTGTCCATATTGTCTCCTTATAAATAATTAAGATGTGATAAAGATAATATTTTTTACTGCAGGGAATAATAAAAAATAAAATCAAAATAGGCAGATTTTTATAATAAAAAATCCAGATAGAATACATATTTTAACCTCATCAAGGAAGTCCCCCGCTTCTAAGCCGCCAAGGCAAAAGCGGTAGGTTGGGACTTTCTTATTTCAGGTTATGAGCAAGTAGCAAAGCGGATTGCGAATATCCGATTTGACTTAAATTTTATAAACTCTAAAATTAATTCACTGTAGTATTCGTGATTTTTTATAGGTATAGTGTATAACATAGGAAGAGGATTGTCAATATTTTTTTACCTCATCAAGGAGGTCCTCCGTTTTTAAGCAGCTAAGACGAAAGCGGTGGGTTGGGACTTCTTTGTTTCAGTGGGAGTGCAGACTTCCATTGAAAAGCTGCGATAGCAGCTATGAGGTTAGGAGCAAGTAGCGAAGCGGATTGCGAATATCCGATTTGACTAGAGGCGAGAAGGATTTCTTTTGGTAAATATTAAAAAAAGTACTTGACAGATGGAAGGGAAGTATTTAAAATGATAAACAGTTTTTAACTTATCAAGGAAGTAGCGGAGTGGATTCCGAATTTCCTTTGACCATGTATAATCAAAAAGGCAAAGAAGGCATTAGTAGATATTTGATTTCCAACAGAGAGAGACAGTCATCGGCTGCAAGCTGTCTTAGGTTCAGTCTGATATTGAATTTCCTGCCGGAGCTGCATTTCTGAAAAAATCTATTTTTAGGATAAATTTTAGGAAAGAGTAGGAAATGACGTGACTGCACGTTATGCAGAATTACTAAGTGCTTATATGAATTGTTATAAGAATTAGGGTGGTACCGCGAGAGAAGATTCCCGTCCCTTTGATTAGGGGCGGGTTTTTATTTTTTATGTATACAAGTGTTTCAAGGAACGATGTCAGCAGAGCTGACGGATACCCGGTGCAGCGAGTAGAGGAAAGAATCTTTTCTACTCGATTAGAACTGTTATAAAAATCAGTCGTTTGATCGGCAGAAGGAGAGAAGTATGGAGAATAAATTAAAGGAATTAAAAGAAGAAGCATTGAAGCAGATTGAGGCTTCAGAAGCACTGGATAAGTTAAATGAAATTCGGGTTGCTTATCTTGGAAAAAAAGGAGAGCTGACAGCACTTTTAAAGGGAATGAAGGATTTATCCAGTGAGGAAAGACCGAAGTTTGGACAGCTTGTAAATGATGCAAGAAAGGTAATTGAAGAGAAGCTGGAGGAGAGTAAGAATCGTCTTGCTTCTGTAATTCGGGAGGAGCAGCTAAAGACGGAGGTAATTGATGTTACTTTACCAGCAAAGAAAAGCAATGTGGGACACCGTCATCCCAATATGATTGCTTTAGAAGAGGTGGAGCGGATTTTTATCGGTATGGGATATGAAGTGGTGGAAGGACCAGAAATTGAGTATGATTACTATAATTTTGAGGCGTTAAATATTCCGGCAAATCATCCGGCAAAAGATGAGCAGGATACATTTTATATTAATGATAAAATTTTATTGCGGACACAGACTTCTCCTGTGCAGGTTCGGGAGATGGAAAAAGGAAAGCTGCCGATTCGGATGATTGCACCGGGACGAGTATTTCGTTCTGATGAAGTAGATGCAACACACTCACCTTCCTTTCATCAGATTGAAGGGCTTGTAATTGATAAAAATATTACATTTGCTGATTTAAAGGGAACATTAGCAGAGTTTGCAAAAGAGCTGTTTGGACCTCAGACAAAAGTAAAATTTCGTCCGCATCATTTTCCATTTACAGAGCCAAGTGCGGAAGTGGATGTTACTTGCTTTAAATGCGGAGGAAAGGGCTGCAGAATGTGCAAGGGTTCCGGTTGGATTGAAATTTTAGGCTGTGGAATGGTACATCCGCATGTTTTGGAGATGAGTAAAATTGATCCAAAGGAATATACGGGATTTGCTTTTGGAGTCGGGTTAGAAAGAATTGCTTTATTAAAATACGAAATTGACGATATGCGGTTATTATATGAGAATGATATTCGGTTTTTAAAGCAGTTTTAACCTATCAAGGAAGTCCCCCGTTTCTAAGCTATAAAGGCGAAAGCGGTGGGTTGGGGGACTTCCTTGTGTCAGGTGAGG
>CAJUEI010000260.1 GCA_910585255.1 uncultured Lachnospiraceae bacterium | reverse complement strand
TACAGCCCTTGTAATCGGGGCTATACCGCCTAATCTGAAATTACTTCCCTCTAACTATAAACATTTATGTTTATAGGATTTTTTTGTGTATATGTATAAAAGATTTGTAAAGAAGGGTATGTGGATAGGGAGTGTAAGTTTGCTTTTTTTTGATTTTAAGATAACGGGAAAGCCCGCAGACAGGGGGAACCATCTGCGGGCTTTTAGGGGATATATGGTCAAAAACTTGACCAGACCAATATTGTTTTGAAAAATCAAAACAATGGGGAAATGGTCTTAAACGAAAATTCGATAAAAGCACATTTCGTTTTACTTTGTTTCAACGTTTCCGTTGTTATCAAAGCATATTTATAATATAATAAAAATGAGAAATAATCTACGAAAAATTTGCTTAAACGACAATGAATTTCAGATTTTTTGACTTTTTTGTAGAATTATAGGGACAGTGAATAGGAAATAGGGGGATAGGCTTTTATATAAAAATAAATAAGTGTTATTCCAAAAATAAAAGTCAAATAGAATATGAAAAAAATGTAAATTTTATAATAGGAAATGAATAATAGAGAGAAATATGATACACTAAGAGAAACGAGAATGATAGAGGGAAGTTGAGAAAAGATTATGAGAAACAGAGAAGGATTTAGTATTACAAAGATAAAAAGAGAAGCTTATTTTTCCATGAAGAATCCGCATACACATAGAGAGGATTATGAAATTTATTTTCTGCTGACGGGAAAGAGGCGTTTTTTTATGGAGCATACCTTGTATACATTGGATAAAGGCGATGTTCTGCTGATTGAAAAGGGAAATATTCATCGCTCTACTTATGCACAAGATAATGCACTGCCTCATGAGCGGTATGTGATTCGTTTTACGGAGGAGTACCTGCTGGCTTTTCAGCAGGATTATGGAAAAGAGTTTTTTTTAAAGTGTTTTCAGCAGCCACATATTAAGATTCCTATGCATCGGAGAGAGTATATTTTTAATTTATTGGAGCGGATGGAAGCAGAGTATAAAAATATGGACGAGTATTCGGATTTGCTGCTTAGAGGGTATTTGAGGGAATTGCTGGTGTTTTTTCTGCGTTATCAAAAGATACAGGAAAACGGAATGGAGGAGTTAGACGAAATGGATGAAGTGATCCAGAGTGTAGCTCGCTATATCAGTGAGAATTATTTCAGCAGTATTAATTTGGAGGATGCGGCAAAAAGGGCAAGTATGAGTCCTACTTATTTTTCCAGAAAGTTTAAACGTGTGACAGGATTTGGATTTAAAGAGTATCTTGGTAATATTCGGATTAAAGAGGCGGAAAAGCGGCTTCTTCAGACAAAGGATAGTATTACGGAGATTGCACTGCAGTGTGGCTTTAATGACAGCAATTATTTTGGAGATGTATTTAAAAAGGCAAGAGGGATTTCCCCTCATCAATATCGGAAAAATAAGGGGGTATTATAAACGGGAAAGGAACATCTGCTTTCTTTCTTACATATGATATAGTGTAAGAACCGCAATGTTCTGAAAGGAAAATTTTATGGCAGCTTATCTTTTAATTGGTCAGGATAAACGATTAGAAGAACTTTATAAAATGTTAAAGCAAAAGGGAAAACAGGTGATGCATATCTCAAAAGAACCAGAGAAAGAGATATGGGAACGTTATCCGATTGAACGAGGGAAAAAGACCGTTTGTGTTGTTGGAAGGATACCGCAGGAAATAGAAACTGCTCTGAGCGAGAAAGGGGCAGTTTTTTTTCATATGCTGACAGATAAAAGATGTAAAAGTTTTAATGCAATCGCTACGGCAGAGGGAGCCATTGCACATGCGGTTATCATGAGTCCTTGGAATATAGAAGGAAGTACGGTATGTGTTACAGGATATGGGACTTGCGGGCGTGTATTGGCGGAAAAATGCAGGGCATTAGGTGCACAGACCACAGTAGCGGTTCGGCGGGAAGAGACAGCGAAGAAGGCATTTCAGGACGGCTTTCAGGTGATACGGACAGAGGAGCTTGCAGAAAAAGCAGGAGAGTTTCAATATTTTTTTAATACGGTGCCGGCGGTGCTGTTTACGGATGCTGTTTTAGAGAAACTAAGGAAGGATGTGGTTTTAATTGATATTGCATCCAACGAGGGCGGTGTGGATTACTGTGCAGCAGAGGAACGTCAATTAAATGCCGTTCAGATCCTAAAAATTCCGGGGCGTTTTGCTGCAAAATCCTCCGCAAAAAAATTATGTGAAATTTTACTGGCACAGGAGGAATAATCTGCCATAGAAAAGGCGGAAGGAGTCCTGTGACAGATTAAGAAAAGAGGGATTCCTTATGAGGTTATATGATAAAAGAATAGGAATGGCTTTGACAGGTTCCTTTTGTATGTATGAAAAAATCTATATGGAAATGAAACATTTGGTAGAGGAAGGGGCAAAGGTAACGCCGATCTTTTCGAATCAGGCAAAAAGTATTGATTCCCGTTTTGGAAAGGCAGCGGATTTTCTAAAGAGAGCAGAAGAGATTACCGGAAATAAACCGATCCTTACGATACCAGAAGCAGAGCCAATCGGTCCGAAAAATTTACTGGATATTATATTGATTGCACCTTGTACCGGAAATACACTGGCAAAGTTTGCAAACGGGATTACGGATTCTCCGGTATTAATGGCAGCAAAGTCACATTTAAGAAACAATCGTCCGCTGGTTATCTCCCTGTCAAGCAACGATTCTCTTAGTATGAATTTAAAAAATATTGGAGTATTGATGAATACAAAAAATGTATATTTTGTTCCATTTGGACAGGACAGCTGTATAGGAAAGCCTAATTCGATGATTGCACATACTGATTTAATCTGTGCTACTTTAGAAGAAGCATTGGAAGGAAAGCAGATACAGCCGGTGATTCTAAGTCCGATTCACCAGTGTTTTGGACGCTGATTTTTTATAAATGTTAAGGAGCTGCTGTAAAATTTTACAGCAGCCCCTTTTATGTATACAGGCGTCCAAAGAGGTCAGTAAGCTGACAGACGCCCAGTGCAGTGAATAGGAGAAGTAACCTTTTCTACTCGATTTTGGGTCTGTTATTTAATACATTCATAATATAGGCGTAGATATCCTGGCTGCCTTTTCGCCAGTTGCTGCACATTCGCTCGGCATATTCTTCTGTTGGTACAGAGATATTAAGTTCAATTAAAGTGGAAGAGCCTTCTTTTACCTGACAGTGAACAATATAATCTTTATTCAGAGATTTATAGTAATCGGCAATGGTTCCCACTTCGTTGCGGAGTTCATATTTATTTTCCATTAGATAGGCAACAATTTCGTCTTTAATCAGATCGGAGATTTTATTTTCAAAAAAATGCAGGGTTTCTTCTCCTTGGGAAGTAATCTGGTAATAGGTAGTATGACGAATCGTTTTTGTGCTGATTAAAGCAATATCCAAAAGTTCAGACAATACTTTCTGCAGGGTAAAATAGTTGGTATATTCTTTTCCTAAGATAAAATTGGAAATCTGAGCATTGGTAAGGGGAAAATTTACTTTGTTCAGCATATATAAAATCATGAGTTTATAGAGTGTAAGTACTTCTACTGGCATGAAAACCTCCTTCCCTGATAGGTGCCACGCAGTTTCATCTCTCGGTGGAGAGAATTTAAGACTCCTCGTTTATTCTGACTCCATAGAGGAGCCAGTAATAAATCCTTTGGACCGTCTCCTGTAACACGGTGAATAACCGTATGAGGAGAGAGGTGTTCTAGACAATGAATTAGAACCGAGAGATATTCCTCCTGTGTAAAAATGGGAAATGGTTCTTTTTGATATAGCTTAGCAAGTTGTGTGCCACGCAGAATATGCAGCAGCTGCAGTTTAATGCCGTCACAGCCAATTTGATTTAGATAGGCAATCGTTGCAAGCATATCGGCTTCGGATTCGTATGGAAGTCCCAAAATAATATGTGTAATAATAGGCAGATTTCTTCTTTTTAAGCGGATTACTGTATCTTGATAGACAGACAGCGGATAGCCCCGATGAATGAAATCAGCCGTGTTATCGTGCATGGTCTGGAGTCCTAACTCAATCCAGACAGGCTTTTTTTGATTGAGTTCTTCTAATAGTGCCAGAACAGATTCGTCTAAACAGTCTGGACGTGTAGCAATAGAAAGAACCGCAATATCTGGATGAGAGATCGCTTCTGTAAAGAGACGGTGCAGGGTTTCTATTGGTGCATAGGTATTGGTATAGGCTTGAAAATAAGCGATAAAACGGTTACAATGTCGTTTCTGCTGGATTTTCTGTTTTTCCTGTTCAATCTGTTCTGTAATAGAGAGCAGACGGGAAGCGGCAAAATCGCCGGAACCTCCGGCACTGCAGAAGATACATCCTCCTGTTCCAATCGTTCCGTCCCGATTGGGGCAGCTCATGCCTCCGTCTAAAGCAACACGATAGATTTTTTCGCCAAAAGTCTGCTTTAGATAAAAATCCAGTGAATAGTAAGGCTTTCCGTTCCAGTCCATTTTAATGGATATGGCTTTTT
>CAJUEI010000259.1 GCA_910585255.1 uncultured Lachnospiraceae bacterium | reverse complement strand
GCAAGCTGCAATTACGGTATCGGCACGGATGGAAAGGTTTCTTTGTGCGTGGAGGAGAAAAACCGCTCCTGGTGTTCCTCAAGCAATGCCAATGACCAGAGGGCCGTCACGATCGAATGTGCCAGTGACAAAACAGAACCTTATGCGATGAACAGCAGGGTTTATGATTCGCTTGTTAAACTCTGCACGGATATCTGCAGACGTAACGGCAAGAAAAAACTTCTATGGCTTGGCGACAGGAACAAAACACTTAACTATACGCCGAAGCCTGATGAGATGGTGCTGACAGTCCACCGCTGGTTTGCAAACAAATCCTGTCCTGGCAGCTGGCTGTATGCAAGACTTGGCGATCTGGCGGCAAAGGTTACGGCGGCTTTGGGAGGTTCTTCTGCGTCTAAACCGGCGGACGATAAAAAGCAGCTTTACCGTGTACGTAAGACCTGGGCGGACAGCAAATCGCAGAAAGGTGCGTTCAGCGTCCTTGTCAATGCGAAGAAATGCACTGATTCCAACAAAGGCTATTCTGTGTTTGATGAAGATGGCAGGAAGGTTTATCCGACAGATTCATCAACTGCAAAGAAATCTGTTGATACCATTGCCCGTGAGGTCATCCGTGGCGGATGGGGCAACGGTGACGAACGAAAGAAAAAGCTCACTGCCGCAGGATATGACTATTTCGCCGTGCAGAAAAGAGTAAATGAATTATTGAAGTAAAGTATTATGCCGCAGGCACTCACCCTACAGCTGGGTTCAGTGCCTGCGGCTTTTTTTGTTTTATTTTGAAAAACACCTCATCAAAAGCAGGGATAAATCTCCGTAGATATGGAGGTGTATTTTATTATGGAAAAACAGAACATTGGAATGAGAGAATCACAAAACATAGATTTGCAGGATAAAACGGAAGATTTGACAGCGGATAGTGTGGAAAAGACTTTTACTGAAGAAAAACTCCAGCATGAGTTTGACTATTTTGTCGCCCAGCAGGTGCTTGAAAAGCTGTTCGGAATGGGGAATATTTCTGTTGATGTATTCAACAAAATTACAGAGAAAAACCGCCAAACTTTCTCCCCTTATTTATCAGAGATAATGCCGAAAATGACTTGATATTATCGAAATTCAGAGCGAATATAGTACCTGCGGAAAGCGAGGTGAGATGATGATAAAGATAACAAAAATTGACGAATTTAGGCCTTTGCCACAGGATAATAAGACAAGGACTGCAGCTTACTGCAGGGTATCTACGGACAGTGATGAGCAGATGGAGAGCATTGACACGCAGCGTTCACATTATGAAAGATATATCAAAACAAACCCTGAGTGGGATTTTGCAGGCGTATATTTTGATGAGGGAGTGACCGGTACTAAAAAGGAAATCCGCAAAGGCCTGATGTCGCTGATTTCAGACTGTGAAAAAGGCCTGATAGATTTAATACTGACAAAATCCATCAGCAGGTTCTGCAGGAATACAACAGACTGCCTTGAACTGGTGAGGAAACTTCTTGATCTGAATGTCTTCATATATTTTGAAAAAGAAAACCTGAATACGGGTTCTATGGAAAGCGAGCTTATGCTTTCCGTACTCGGCAGCCTTGCCGAAAACGAATCAGTATCCATTTCAGAAAATGAAAAGTGGAGCATTAAAAAGCGTTTCCAAAACGGCACATATGTTATTTCTTATCCGCCTTACGGATATACCAATGTTGACAGACAAATGGTCATTGTGCCTGAACAGGCGGAAATTGTCAGACAGATATTTTTGGACTGCCTGGATGGGAAAAGCACGCACCTGATTGCAAAAGAACTCAATGAGCACGGCATTACAGCGAAAAAAGGCGGGAAGTGGTCGTCTGGCTCTGTCCTTGCCATTATCAGAAATGAAAAATATACAGGGGATGTTATATTCCAAAAGACCTACACCGACAGCAGCTTCAACCGTCATACGAACTACGGAGAATATGACAGGTATCTTTGCAAAGACCATCATGAGGCTATTATAAGCCACGAGATTTATGACAAGGCAAACGAATTGGTGGACAGGCGGGGCCAAGAAAAAGGCAACGGCACAAATACCGAAAGATATCTGAACCGTTATGAATTTTCAGGGAAAATAAAATGCGGGGAATGTGGCAGCTCCTTTAAACGCAGGAAACACAGCAAGCCGAGCGGCGGTTATATTGCCTGGTGCTGCAGCAGACATATTGAAGATAAGACTGCCTGCAGCATGAAATATATTACCGATGACGCAGTTAAGGCAGCTTTTGTGACCATGATGAATAAACTGATTTTTTCACAGCAGACAGTATTGAAACCCCTGCTTAGAAATATGCAGGGCTATGATGAGGAGGGCAGGCTGCAGCAGATCGAGAATATTGAAACAGCGATTGAAAAGGTCAAAGAAAAAAGGCAGGTTCTTGTAAGCCTTATGACAAGCGGGCTGTTAGAACCTCCAATTTTCCAAAAAGAGAATAACGCTCTCATCGTGGAAAATGAAAGGTTAAAGGCACGAAAAGAAAATTTCTTATCCTCTGTAAGCATTGATAATGAGAAAGCAGATGCATTGAAAAATCTGATAAAGTTCGTGTCCGGACATGAGATGCTGACGGAATATGATGAGGGCTTTTTTGAAAGCCATGTCAGGGAAATCACAGTGGTTTCAAGAAAAGAAATTATATTCGGATTACACTGTGGTCTGAATCTGAAAGAAAGGTTGGATGGATAATGTCACACACACCATACGGATATGTAATCAGGGACGGAGCTGCGTATATAGACGAAGAAAAAGCAAAAAGGGTCAGAAAGCTGTTTGACGGATATATATCCGGTCTGGCACTTCAGCCCGCCGCCGAGAAAGCAGGACTGTATCTATTTCATGGAAGTGTCGGGAGAATGCTCAGAAATAAGCGTTATCTCGGAGATGGATATTATCCTCCCATCATTGATATAGAAACTTTTAACAAGGCGGAAGAAATCAGGATATCGAGGGCGGCTTCTCTTGGCAGGATAAAGGAGTTAGACGCACCGCCGAAGCCTAAAGGCACAGTATCCTTTACTATGCCAAAGGTTCCCGTAAAATATTCTGATCCGTTCAGGCAGGCGGAATATGCCTACAGTATGATAGAAACCGAGGAGGTCAGAGATGAATAAAAGCGTTACGCTCATTCCCGCACGAAAACGCATGGGAAGCACTGAGCAGGAAGAGAAAAAGCCAAAACTGAAAGTTGCCGCATACTGCCGTGTCAGCACGGACAGCGACGAGCAGGCAACAAGTTATGAAACACAGGTGGAACACTACACATCTTTTATAAAGAAAAATCCCGACTGGGAATTTGCCGGCGTATTCGCTGATGATGGGATCAGTGGCTGTAATACCAAAAACAGGAATGAATTCAACCGAATGATAAGTGAGTGCCTGGCCGGAAACATCGATATGATTGTAACGAAATCCATCAGCCGTTTTGCGAGAAATACGCTGGACTGCCTGAAATATATCCGTCAGCTGAAAGAGAAAAACATTTCCGTATTTTTTGAAAAAGAAAACATAAACACAATGGATACCAAGGGAGAAGTCCTTCTGACGATCATGGCGAGCCTTGCACAGCAGGAAAGCCAGAGCCTTTCACAGAACGTCAAGCTTGGACTGCAGTACCGTTATCAGAACGGGCAGGTGCAGGTCAACCATAACCGTTTTCTCGGATACACCAAAGATGAGGACGGGCATCTGATTATTGAGCCTGCCGAGGCGGAGGTTGTAAAAAGAATATATCGTGAATATCTGCAGGGTTCGAGTTTGAAGCAGATCGGTGAAAGCCTGGAATCGGACGGGATACTGACGGCGGCAGGAAAGCCGACATGGAGGGCGGAAACCTTAAAGAAAATCCTCCAGAATGAGAAATATATCGGCGACGCACTTCTGCAGAAGACATACACCGTAGATTTTCTCACCAAAAAAAGGGTGAAAAATAACGGGATTGTTCCGCAGTATTATGTGACAGATGACCATGAGGCTATTATCCCCCGTGACCTGTATATGCAGGTCCAGGAGGAAATGCAGAGAAGGTCGAACCTTCACAGCGGCAAAAACCGTAAGAAGAGAGTTTACAGCAGCAAATATGCACTTTCAAGCATTGTGTACTGCTCCAAATGCGGTGACATTTACCGCAGGATTGCATGGAACAACCGAGGAAAACGCTCGAATGTCTGGAGATGTGTAACAAGGGTTGAAAGCGGACCCGATGCCTGCGATGCCGATACTATCCAGGAAACAGAACTGCAGGAAACGGTGATAAAAGCCATCAACAGCGTTCTTTCCCAGAAAAGCACTGCCATAGGAGTTTTGCAGGAAAACATCGAAGAAGTCTTAAAGCAGGAAAATTCCCCGACAAAGGATGTTGACGGGAAGCTGGAGGAACTCCAAAAGCAGCTTTTACAAAAGGCAAACAGAAATGAGCAGTATGATGACCTGGTGGAGGAGATTTATAAGCTGCGTGAGGAAAAGCAGCAGATACTGGCTGACAAGGCTGAAATGGAGGGCGTAAAACAAAGCATTTTCAACATGAAAGCGTTCCTGAACAGTCA
>CAJUEI010000258.1 GCA_910585255.1 uncultured Lachnospiraceae bacterium | reverse complement strand
TATGTGATGGATATCCGCAACTACTTTTAAATGGCACTGTATTTTTTGCCGGATACTTGGGGCAAGCCAGCCTTCTTTTTTGGAAGCGATTCTGTTCTGAAATCTTGCCTTACGATATCTTGTTTTTCGATTTCTTCTGCTTCTTCGCTTTTCTCTTCGTGTAGAAATTAAGTCTACAACATCTTTCCTAAGTTCTACATCAGCACAATACAGTTCTTTCTTTTCTGTAGTTGCACAAACTCCTATGTGTTTATTTCCTGCATCGATTCCTAAATGAACCATTTGTGTGTAATTTGCAGTATCATACAATAACTGTATGGTAAATGGACATTTCTTTACAACTTTTGCCTGTCCATTTTTTAATATTCTTCTCACTTTGCCATGACGCCTCGTTGGCATAAGTGGAATCCCATTTTTGTTTACTACATAAACCATAATACTCCCT
The DNA here is from genome assembly GCA_910585255.1 of uncultured Lachnospiraceae bacterium. GTDB lineage: Bacteria > Bacillota > Clostridia > Lachnospirales > Lachnospiraceae > MGBC114844. Next base: position 4,168 of record CAJUEI010000258.1, on the reverse strand, counting down.
CATCTTTTCGATAATTCAGAGTAATACTCTGTTGTATGCCATCGCCAATGTTATGGTAAGGTTTTTAATAGTAGCACGGTTCCTACCCTTAAGAACGGTTTAACTGCTATCCTTAGAGCTGTAGACTTGGCATTACATCTACAGGTAACTATCTATTCTTACCTAACGTAGCCATTGAAGACTTAGGCTAGTCAACCATGGACTTACCTTACAAGCCCATTTCCTTTAGGGGATGGGTGATTGACGTATGTTTACTTTGCAGTAATTCGATGGATATGGATAGTTAAATACATCATCTCGTCATTTGTTAAAAGTATCCCATATTCTTTTCGGATATATTCATAAACTTTCATCACACAGGCAAATGCCTTTTTATACTGATTTTTTATTGCCGTAAAGAAGGCTTCGTCTCCGTCATCTATTTCCTGACCTGCAAAAACACGTTTTAGAAAGAATTTTAAATGAGTAATAAACCGCTCATAATGAATAGAATTTTCATTTAATTCCACATTGAAATGATATTTTACAATATTTACAATGTTTTGAATCATTTTCATCATTTCTTGTGTCTGTCCAATTCCAATGGAATCCATTCCGGCATTTACAAAATGCAGGGCAATAAATCCTGCTTCATCTATCGGGAGCTGGATTCCCGTTCGCTTATAGATCATCTGAAGTGCCTCTACGCCAATCAGATATTCATGATTATAAAAACGCTTAATCTCTAACAGCAGGGCATTTCGGATTAAAAGGTTTTTCTTCATTCTCTCCAACGCAAAACTAATATGATCACATAAGGTCAGATAAATATTTCCGCTTAACGGTTTTCCCAAAGATACACTTGCATAATCCACAATCTCATTGGTAAGCTGGATATACTCCAACGGCATCTTTGATAAGATCTCTCCTAACTGATCATATTCTTTGCGGTCATTCATAGTATAAATTTTTTCAATTTTCGCCGTATCTATTGGCTCCCCGACAGTTTTCTTAAATCCCAGTCCGCATCCCATAACCAGAATTTCCTGCCCTTTTTCATTTCTCGACCGAACAAGATTATTATTGATAACTTTCTCAATCAACAAGGCTATCCACCTCCATCCAGGAAATTAACATACAAAAAAAGCTATATTAATTCCCACTACGCAAAATTGCTAGTGTACAAATTAGTATAGCCTGCATTACCAGTAACAATCTTTTTTATACAGTTATTAATATAACATATGATATAAAAATTGTCAATCATTTTCTTTCTTTATTGTAAATTTTTTTCTGTTTTTTATTTTCGCATTGATTAGAATTGTAGATTTTTACCAATTTTATTTATTTCTAACTTTATTTTATCCCTACAGAAAGGAAAAAGATTTTATTTGTTTTTATCTAAATAATAACTTTTTTCTGTCTGAATATATCTCAATCAATTTGTTTTTATTTTAGTATGTTTATCTTCGTTTTAACCTCATCAAGAAAGTCCACCGCTTTCGCCTTGGCAGCTTAGAAGCGGTGGAGTTTCTTGATGAGGTTAAAAGAATAACTGTCAATTTTTATATTCCTCCTCTATTTATTATTTATTTATCTTAACATAAATTGCCTCTTTTAGCGTATATGTTTCAGGAACTTCTTTTGTTTTTCTTGCACAGCAGTATAATATTTTCCATTCTTCTTTATCAAATACAATCTCACTTGAAATTTCCAGGCATATTTTTCCTAAATAGGTCAAATTTAGTATCTGTAATGCGATAATTGAATAGAGTAATGGTAGAAATTTTAATTTTTCATATTCCCCTGTCTGGTTTTTCTCTATTTTACATCCGCTTTTTAAGATGAAATGAAAACGCTCTATTTTTCATCTGTGTGCATAACATGGTATCAGCTTTTGTAGGCCTTTTTTATTTTTAACCTTTACCGTTGTAAGCAGAAATCATTCGATTTCTTTTTTCAGATTCATGTACGTAAATTGCTATAAATACAAGCTTTTTCCGTAAATGGTTTTCCTTTCTCCTTTTTAGACAGTGAACCACAACCTCTTTGTTCTACCACAGACTGAAATCCATGAAACGGACGGCATGACCTTTCCTGACTGCATAATGACGGATTCCCGTAAGTTTTGGACTTACGTCAGCTTTGCTATGCCCTGAAAAAGTATTTTTTCAAAATTATATAGGCTGGCTACCAAACTCTATTCCTCAATCAATGAGTTTTTCTTATCTCTATTATAATACATAAATATGTCAATAGAATGTCATGTTATAAAAAAATTCAAAAGAGTGATTCCATAATCGTCAACATTCGTGGAAATGTATATAACTTGTTTTCAGTTGCTTGCTTCTTTATTGTACATGAGCATTATGAGCCGGAAAAGCTATTACAATTTTTCACAGACCGTTTCAAAGAAAATCGGTCTGTCGGGGATAGTCAAACGATATGGATTCCAAACGGTGTATAATTTCCACAAAGTCTTTGCTGCCTCTAAAACAGCTTATATTGATTATTGGGACGAAGAGGATAAGTTAAAAGAAAGATACGATGAAAAAGCACAGAGTCAGGAAAGAGAACGTGTATATAAGCGGTTACAGAATTATCAAAGGAAAAATACAGACAGACATATAAAGTAAATTTCTAATAATAGGGATAAAGGAGCTAGATAATTTCGTTGAGGAATAGCATTTTATCGTTATTTTTAACCTATCAAGGAAGTCCCCCGTTTCTAAGCCATGAAGGCGAAAGCGGCGGGTTGGGGGACTTCCTTGTCTCAGGTGGGGTGCAAGCCCCATCTGACAAGATGCGATAGCAGCATAGGATTATGAGGAAGTAGCGGAGCGGATTCCGAATTTCCTTTGACTAAAGTAATATTTGAAAATACACAAAAATGTTATTCCTTAACTTTTTTACATGATTTCTTCTAATAAAAATCTTGCATATTCAGGCATAAACAAGTATAATCAAATAAAAACAAGTAAAAATACGAAATTGAGGTATTGATTATGTTTATGGAAGAACGGCAGAAGGATATTATTCGTAAGATAAACGAAACCGGACGGATTCTAGTATCAGAGATTCAGGAATACTATAAAATTTCGGCAGATTGTGCAAGGCGGGACTTAAGAATATTGGAAAGTAAAGGATTGTTGCAGAGAACACATGGCGGTGCCATTGCAGTTAATCCAAAAGAAATTTATCCCACGCCGACATATAATCCAATCGATATAAAAGAAATACAGACAGATTATCTGGCAGTTGCCCAAAAAGCAATCGAATATATTCAAAACAAGGATGTTATTTATATTACCACATCTTTAGTCGGATATTATATGGCTGAAAATCTGCCGGAAAATGTAACCATTACAGTATTGACAAATTCTGTTACCATTGCAGAAGTATTACGGAAAAAAATGAATCTATCCGTTATATTATTGGGCGGTGAAATGTCCCATCGTGGTCATTGCCATGATTTTTATACCATTCAAATGATAAAAAATATCCGAATGGATAAAGCATTTTTATCACACGCAGCATTATCTCTGGATTTTGGAGCTTCCATTCACGATCCAGCCGGTGTAGAATTTGGAAAAGCTGTTATGAAGAACAGCGGCATGAATATTGGATTATACCCATCTAAGAAGATAGGAAAAAATTCCATCCATTCTGTATGTCAGGTAAAAGATTATGATTTGCTGATTACAGATAATAATGTATCTGAGGATTTTTTACTACAGGTAAGGGAACTTGGAGTTGCTGTAGAAACAGTTAATTTGAAGGGAGAATGAAACATGTATTGTATATTAGTCACAGGTATTCCGGCAGCAGGTAAAAGCACTATGGCAGAGGTCATATCAAAAAAATTGAATCTTCCTGTTATTTCAAAGGATATCATAAAAGAATTGCTGTTTGATAATGTAGGTTTTCAATCAAGAGCAGAAAAAGTAAATCTTGGAATTGCCAGTATGGAAATTATGTATTATGCCGCAGGTCAGCTTATGAAAACAGGACAATCTTTTATACTAGAGAATAATTTTGAATATTCGTCAGCATATGGAATAAAAAATCTTATAGAAAAATATCAATATTCTGCATTGACAATTACTCTAACCGGCGATTATAGCGTGATTTACCAACGCTTTTTAGAACGAGAAAGCAGTCCTGACAGGCATAGGGGGCATATTGTGAA
>CAJUEI010000257.1 GCA_910585255.1 uncultured Lachnospiraceae bacterium | reverse complement strand
GGGTGTGTTTAGCCTCCTGCAGAGGCGAATTGCACCCCGGTCCGTCCGGCTGGATACACCTACCTTCAGAAGCATTAGACTTTCTTACTTTCCAGAGAACGGAACAGCCAGAAGGGATCGCTTCCCCACTCTGGCGTCCTCTCTCCCCTCATCTCCACATTCTTTTTATTTTTCCCTTGCAACTCTCCCCCCTTACTACTATAATAATAAAAAATATTCAAATATCAGGAGGTATTCACAATGAATCAAATATACGCATTTTTAGCAGAAGGCTTTGAAGAAGTAGAATGTCTAGCCGTTGTCGATCTTCTACGCCGAGCAAACCTCGAAGTCACCCTTATCTCCATCACCGGAGAAAAACCCGTAACCGGTGCCCACCACATCACCGTTCTCGCCGATGCCCTCTTTGAAGAAATCGACCCTCAAAAAGCCGATCTACTCTTCCTACCCGGCGGAGTTCCAGGCACTCCAAACCTTGCCGCACACAAAGGACTCACCGAAGCACTAAAAACCCATGCCCAAAACGGCAAACGCCTAGCCGCTATCTGTGCCGCTCCAAGCATACTAGGCACTTTGCACTTACTAAACGGAAAAAAAGCCACCTGCTATCCAGGATGGGAGGACAAGCTAATCGGTGCTTCCTACCAACCTGACGGTATCATAACAGACGGCAACATTACCACAGCAAAAGGACTAGGATTTGCCATCGATCTCGGACTAGAACTGATCACCCTTATGGTAGATCAAAAAACCTCCGACACCATAAAATCCTCCATCCAATACCCAATTTAATCCCCACCCTCCACTTTCACCTTTCCATCTCCACACAAACCAACAACGATTCCGTTAAAAAAGAAAGGAGAACGGCACCCTCCGCTGCCCAAAAACAGCGGAACTTTATGCCGACTAAATTTTATGAAAAAGAAAACTCTACGCTTTCAGCTTACCCTGCTTCTCAGCAGCCTAGCTATGCGGATACAGAAATTATTAGGCATGAATGCCAGCTATTTTCCCGGCAAACTTGCCATCAAACTCTGCCCCAACTTTTTAGGACAGATAGAAAAACCAGAAACCATTATCTGTGTCACCGGAACCAATGGAAAAACAACCGTCTGCAACATCATTATCGATATTTTAAACGACAACGGCTATGACATCTTAGACAACAAAGCCGGCTCCAATATCAATGCCGGCATCGCCAGCTCTCTGATAGCCGGCAGCACGATCACCGGAAAAGCAAAAAAGAAAATCGCCGTATTTGAAATTGACGAACGCAGTTCCAAATTAATTTATCCTTATATCAAACCGAACTTCGCCGTATGCACCAACCTGTTCCGTGACTCCATTCATAGAAATGCACACCCGGAATTTATTTTCAACATTATTTCAAAAAGCCTTCCGAAACAGGCACACCTTATTTTAAATGCAGACGACTTAATCAGCAGTGCACTGTCTCCAAAAAACAAGCGGACTTACTTCTCCATTGCCAAACTAGACACCGATCTGCCAAAATGCATCAATATCATTAACGATATGCAGACCTGTCCAAACTGTCACGAACCGCTTTCTTGGAACTATGTCCGCTACCACCATATTGGAAATGCCTTCTGTCCAAAGTGCTCTTTTGCCTCTCCAGACAGCGACTATATTGCATCTCCCGACTTTTCTTCTAACACCTTAACCATCTCGATACAGGGAAAAGAAGAAACCTACCCGCTGATCAGCAACAGCATTTTCAATACCTATAATGAAGTCACCGCCATTACCGCCCTGCGGGAATTTGGACTTACCAAAAAGCAAATCCAAACTTCCCTAAAAAAGCTCAATATTGTAGAATCCCGCTACTCCTCCGAGACGGTAAACGGCATCGAAATCGTCACTCATATGGCAAAAGGACAAAACCCCATTGCCTGCTCCTGTGTCTTTGACTATGTAAAACAGGAACCGGGACAAAAGGAAATCATCCTTATGTTAGATGACGTCTTCGATCGTGACGGCTCCTCTGAAATCATGACCTGGATTTACGATGCCGACTTTGAATTTTTAAATTCCGACCAAATCCACCGTATCATTATCAGCGGTGTCCGCTCAGCCGACTATAAATTTCGTCTATTAATGGCAGGCGTACCAGAGGAAAAACTAATCTGCACCGAAAAAGAAATCGATGCCCCTAACCATCTCTTGCTAAACGAAACAGAAAAAATATTTATCCTACATGAGCTATATGCCGCCGAAGAAGCAATGCGTGTAAAAAATAAAGTAAAAGAAGCGATCCAAAACAGGAGGAACCATCATGAATAAAATAAAAATCGAAGTACTCTATCCCGAATATGCCAATCTATTCGGCGATTTAATGAATATTCACTATTTAGAAAAATGTATTCCAAATGTACAGATCATTTACACCAGCTTAAATGAGATTCCGGCATTTACCAAAGAGACCCTCTCTCTTATCTATATGGGACCTATGACAGAACACCAGCAGGAGCTCGTTATCCAAGCCCTGTCTCCCTACAGAGAACAGCTTCAATCTGCCATCGATCACCATACCCCTTTTCTGCTGACCGGAAATGCAATGGAAACCTTTGAAGCCTATATCGAAAATGAAGACGGCAGCCGTATCCCAGGACTGCACCTCTTTCCGACTTACGCCAAACGGGATATGTTCCACCGCTATAATTCCCTTATCCTAGGAGAATACAAAGGCATCTCCTTAGTCGGATTTAAAGCACAGTTTAGTCACTCCTACGGAAACAATGAAAACTGCTATTTTTACAAAGTACTGCGTGGAGACGGACTCTATCCGGGCAGTCAATTAGAAGGACTCCATAAAAACAACTTTTTCGGAACCTACACCGTTGGTCCATTCCTAGTTGAAAATCCCCTATTTACCAAATATCTGCTAAAACAAATGGGGATTTCCAATCCGGTATTAGCTTTTGAATCTTCCATTATGGAAGCCTACCGAAAGCGGCTGGTAGAATTCCGAAACCCAAAACTTCGTTTTCATTAGCTTTTTATTTACTTTTTAGAAAACTTGTGATATAACAAGTTCGTACAGATGGGCTGAGTAGAAAAAAGCCGCTATCTGGGTGTGAAATTCAAGTCAAATCGGATATTCGCAATCCGCTTCGCTGCTTGCTCATAACCTCATAGCTGCTGCCACAGCTTTTCAGTGAGAGTCTGCACTCCCACTGAAACAAGGAAGTTCCAATCTACCGTTTTCACCTTGGCGGCTTAAAAACGGGGGACTTCCTTGATGAGGTTAAAAACACCTAATTCATTGTAATAAAAAGGAGTATGTATGGAACAAAAAAAAGTATTTGAAACCTATGAATCAGAAGTACGTTCTTATTGCCGCAGTTTTCCTTCCGTCTTCCAAAAGGCCAAAGGTTCAATTATTACCGATGTAGAAGGAAACGACTATCTAGATTTTTTCTGCGGAGCAGGTGCTGTAAACTACGGACACAATAACGACTATATAAAAGAAAAGATGATTTCTTACCTGCAAAATGACGGAATTCTTCATGCACTTGATATGATGACCGATTCGAAAGCCGAATTTCTAAAATTTTTCGAAGAGCAGGTTCTAAAACCAAGAGGTTTAGACTACAAAGTAATGTTTGTGGGGCCTACCGGTACAAATGGCGTAGAAGCCGCATTAAAACTAGCCAGAAAAGTAAAACAAAGAACCTCGATTTGGGCACTAATGGGATGTTTCCATGGAATGACACTTGCCTCTCTCGCTTTAACCAGTGATAAAGACAGCCGAAAAGGAGCCGGCATCCCACTCGAATATGTCACCCATATCCCGGCACCCTATATGTTTGAACAGCTTGATACCATCTCCTATATGGAAACCCTGCTGACCGATGATCACTCTGGTATAGAAAAACCAGCCGCTATCATTATCGAAACTGTACAGGCAGAAGGCGGTATCCATGTCTTTGAAAAAGACTATCTGCAAAACCTACGCCGTCTCTGCGATCGTCACGATATCCTATTCATTGTAGACGACATCCAAGTAGGCTGTGCCAGAACCGGAACCTTCTTCTCCTTTGAACGGGCAGATATCATTCCCGATATGGTGATCCTCTCCAAATCCATCGGAGGGGCAGGACTTCCTTTTGCCCTGACTTTATTTAAACCAGAATTAGATCTCTGGACTCCAGGCGAGCACAACGGTACATTCCGCGGCAATCAACTGGCTATCGTAGCAGCAAAAGCCGGATTAGAATATATGCTTGAGCACCAAATCGAAGCAGAAGTGCAAAGAAAATCCGTTATCATCGAACACTATCTAACCAAACATATCCCTTCCGATCAAGCCTCTGTTCGAGGAATCGGAATGATATGGGGAATTGATGTCTATCACGGAGAATACTCCAGTGCCATCACCAAACAATGCTTCGAAAACGGATTAATCATTGAACGAGCCGGAAGAGACAATTCTGTCGTTAAACTAATGCCAGCCCTTACTATAAGCGATCAGCAGCTATTAGACGGATTAAACATTATCTGCAACGCTGTAAATTCCGTACTAAAACAAAAAATCTAACCTATCGCATATCTATTCATCAAGCAGGGAACGTTCCGTCCCGCTGCACCAGGCGTCCGTCAGCTCTGCTGATATCGTTCCTTTGGACGCCCGTGTGCATAAAAAGTACTCCTTATCCCTGTCCCCCCACAATCACCCCCATTAAATAAAACGAAAC
>CAJUEI010000256.1 GCA_910585255.1 uncultured Lachnospiraceae bacterium | reverse complement strand
CCCCAGTCCCCCTACTGCCGCATCCTTTTTATCTTAACTCATTTTAAAATCCTAGAATTTCACACTTGATACTCCAAAATTCGAATCTGCAATGTCCGATTCCCTCGATATGTATTAATTTCCGGGAAAAAAAGGATAGAAAACGTATTCACTCCTTCTGTTTCTTTTAAAAACATATCTCCCTCTCCAAACCAAACCCCTTCCATTCGAATCCCTTCACTTTCTAACTGCATCCGAACCACATTTCGATTGATTCCCAGTACCTGCCGATATAAAATCTTAACATTTCGTTCTGCAAACACCGGTTTTTCATTTCCCTTTCCAAACGGCAGCAGCAGTGCAAACTGTTCCACTAATTCCTCTGTAATATATCCAAACGGCAGCCGTGTATCAATCCAAACTTTCTCTATTAAATCGTCCTCTGTCATCTGCTGCCGTTCATTTAAAGACTTTCGAAAAGGAACAATATTTTTCTCCTCTAAAGACAATCCCGCTGCCATAGGATGTCCTCCAAATTTCACGAGATATTCTTTTGACTTTACTAATTCGTCAAACATCGAATATTCTTCAATCGACCGCCCGGAACCTTTGATATACTCCTCCCCTTTTGTAAGTACAAACACCGGTTTATAATATTTCTCCCGCAGCCGTCCGGCAATAATTCCGGCAAGACTTTCATGACAATCTGGCAAATAGACCACTAATACCTTATCTTCTTTCTGATCCGAAGATTCGATCTCCTTTACTGCCTGTTCTACTCCATCTGCTGTCATTTTTTTCCTGCTTTCATTTAATGCCTTTAATTCCCCAGCAAGATTATCCGCTGTTTCTTTTTCCTCTGCCTGCAGCAATGCCAATGCCCGCTTTGCGGTATCTAAACGCCCTCCTGCATTTAAACAAGGTCCGATAATAAATCCGATATGATAAGAAGAAATTGTCTCCGGGGCAATCTGACAGATCGCCATTAAGGATCGCAGTCCTTGGTTATGGGTATGTTGGAATCGTTTTAATCCTTCTTTTACCAAAATCCGGTTTTCATCCTGCAGATCCATTACATCTCCAACTGTAGCCATTGCGGCAATCTCTAAAAACTCCTCTTCTGCTTCTGCCTTTTCTCTTCCAAATGCCTGATATAGACATAAGACCAGCTTATAAGCAACTGCCGCCCCGCAAAGTCCTTTAAACGGATAGCGGCACCCCTCCTGTTTTGGGTTTACAATCGCATCTGCAGGAGGCAGAATATAGTGCCGCTTGCCATCGGTATCTTCATAAGGAACCTCATGATGATCCGTTACAATTACGGTCATTCCTAAACTTTTCGCATAAGCAATCTGACTTACGGCAGAAATTCCATTGTCACAGGTAACAATTGTATCCACACCGTCTAAAGAAGCCTTTTGTATCAGTCCTTCATTAATGCCATATCCATCTTTAATCCGATGCGGAATCTCTCCGTCTACAACTGCTCCGCACCGTTGAAAAGCCGTTAATAAAATATAGATCGAACTTACCCCATCTATGTCGTAATCACCAATAATCCGAATTTTCTTTTTTGTTAGAATTTTCTCCTTTAGAATCGGAATCGCTTTCTCCATATCTTTCAGTAAAAAAGGATCATACATATCCTCTTTTGTTCCATAGAGATAACGCCGTATAGCCTCTTCTCCTATTACATCCCGATTTCGAATAATTCGTGCAATGACTTTATCCACTTGATACGTTTTTGCAATCTCTTCAAAATTTGCCCTCTTGCTGTAAATCATCCATTTTTTTCTCTGTTTCATTTCTTTTTTCTCCATCCCATTTTTTTATTTTTCCTCATTTTTTATTTCTAATTTTCCCCAATTTTTGACGAATCGATTTTCTGATTCGATAACGGCTATGAATAATAAACGGTTCAAAAAAATGATTAATTTCACCGCCTAAAAATAAAATATACATACAAAAATAAAGCCACAGCATAATTAAAACAATGGCAGTAAGACTTCCATACATGTAAGAATAATTTCCAAAATGATTAAAATAAAAAGAAAATGCATAGGAAAACAGCATCCATGCAAAAGAAGAAAATACTGCTCCGGGAAGCTGAATCATCAAACTGCTTTTTCGTGCCGGAATTGCTTTATAGATCAGCATAAAAAATAAAATCATAAAACATAAAAACACAATTGTACGGGTATGAATAAATAAATTCAGCAATGTCCGCAGCCATGGCATAAATTTAAGGAGAATCTGATATAATGTATTTCCTAAAACCAATAAAAATAAAGAGGAAAGCACCAGACCTATCATAGCGATTGTATAAAAAAAAGAAATCATCCGCAGTACAACATAATTCCTAGTTTCTTCGATATTGTAGACCCCATTTAGTCCTCTTACCAGAGAAAGTGCACCTTTTGAAGCAGACCAGATAGAGGTAATTAATGTAATGGTCAGCATGGTACCAGAAGATTTTTCATATAAATCTTTAACAATTTCTTTGACATAGGGTTCAAAAATTTCTGGAAATGCCTGTAACAGCAGTTCTATAAATTCTTCAGATGAAATCGGAAGAAATTGAAGGAGATTTAGAATTACCATAATCAGCGGGAAAAAAGAAATTAGTGTAAATAGTGCTGATTGTGCAGCAAATGCATTTACATTGTCATTTTGGATTTTTTTAGAAAATTGCTTTGCTAATTTGATCATGGAATACATAAATGAGTTCCTTTCTATTTGGCACATCTGTGCTTTTATTAATTATAGGATACTACATTTTAAGAAATGCGTAAAGAAAAAAATAAAAATTATAATAAGCGTTTTTATATAGATGTTTTTATATAGGCGTTTTTATGTTTGAAACAGTACTTCAGCATAAGAGGAAAGCAAAACCGCTTAGAAATAAATGAGTCTCTAAGCGGTTCTGCTTCCTAGAGCGTTTACTTGATAGAATAAGACTTTCTAGGCATCGGATTGGACCATGTATCCTGCTTTTATCGTGCTCCTTTATCATAAGGAATTCCTTCTGCTTTTGGTGCACGGGATTTTTTAGAGGTGGCGATTAATACTAACATTGTCACAATATAGGGTACCATAAGATAAATATATTCCCCGGACTTGATTCCGCTAAAAGAAGGTAAGAACGGAATACTTGCACTGTATGATCCGATTACTTTAAAGAAAGCAAATAATAAGGAAGCCCCTAAAATACTAACCGGTTTCCAGTTTCCAAAGATCATAACAGCTAAAGCTAAGAACCCGTATCCTCCAACGGAGGATTCAAATCCACTTCCGGCCGCAATGGTAAAGGCAAGTCCTCCTATTCCTCCAAGACATCCTGAGATAAATACCCCGGCATACCGCATCCAATAGACATTGATTCCCACAGAATCTGCTGCCTGAGGGTGTTCTCCGCAGGCCATCAGTCTAAGCCCAAACCGTGTTTTATAGAGGACAACAATGCTGATAATTAAAATGATAATCGCAACTGGCGTAGTCAGATAGAAATTTTTAAAGATTACATTCTGTAGAAATCCATCATTTCGTGCGATCCCAAAATTGTCCTGTGTAATCCGAACCCAGCTAGGAATCATAATGGTGGTATTTCCCTGTCCTTGTAATGCCCAGGAAAGTACAATAGCAAATGCCGGTGCAATTAAGTTTAGTGCCGTTCCTCCGATTGTCTGATCTGCTTTTAGATGAATGGCAGCAAAAGCCAATAGTAAGGAATAGATCGCACCAGAAAGTGCGGCAATTAAAATAGCAAGAAACATAGCAAATATCGGATGTTCCACACCAAATCCACTACTATGAAATCCTTTTAAAACCAGACAGCTAAATAACGCTCCCATTACCATAATTCCTTCTAAGGCAATGTTGATTACCCCGCTGCGTTCGGAAAACATTCCGCCAAGTGCCACTAACAGCAGCGGCACTGCAAAGATTACGGTTGCACTAATTACGGTTGCTAAAACATTCATTTTTCTCGCCTCACTTTCTTACTTGCCTTTTTTCGGCTCGTTCTTTTGTGCTGCTGCAGGTTCTGCATTGACATTTCCCTTATCTGCTTTTATAAATTTTCGGATAATTTCTTGAATTAACAAGGAAAACGCACTTAAATAAATAATAACAGAAATAATAATATCAATCGTTTCTTTTGCAAATTCAGGCTGCATAGCATCTCCGCCTACCTGGATATAAGAGATAAATAGCCCGCTGAAAATCGTCCCAATCGGATTAGAACTTGCAAGCAGTGCTACTGGTATTCCATTGAAGCCTGCTGCCAGCAATGATTTTACTAAATTATATTGTGCCGTTCCGCTCAGATAATAGATGCCTCCTCCGATTCCGGCAAATGCACCAGCGATCATCATAGAAAGGACAATATTTCTTTTGGCATTAATTCCGGCATATTCACTGGCGTTTCGATTATAGCCGCATGCCTTTAATTCATAACCAAATGTTGTCTTCTGCAGGACGATATAGGCAATAACAGCGATTAAAATAACAAGAAAAATACTGATATTCATATAATTGGAGCCCATTAGCTGATCCAGCCCTGCTTTTGGAATCATTCCAGAAGGATTTGCTACAGCAAGGCTTGCCGTTCGGTCACTCTGCGGTCCTGCCCAATAATTGGCTATCATTTTCGGCATGTTGCTGATCAATAGATTGACTAAGAACATTCCAATCCAATTAAACATAATCGCTGTGATTACTTCATTTACATTAAAAAATGC
>CAJUEI010000255.1 GCA_910585255.1 uncultured Lachnospiraceae bacterium | reverse complement strand
CAATAATCAAATACACCGGATAATTTTCTATATCAAACCGAAACATATGAGAAAACACAATAATCATCACAAGCATAGTAAATAACGGATTCAATATACTCCATAAATATCCTAAAAAACTTCTTCTATATTTTAGTTTAATATCTTTGCTTACTAATTGCTGAAATAAATGCCTATATTGGTAGCAAATACACATCTGTTTCTTGATCTTATCTATCTCCATACGAAACCTTCCCTTTTTCGCTCTGAAAATTCTTATTTCTCCTAAGCCGATTATAAATCGGGCTTTTTAGTATTTTTTGATATTGTTCAAGTGTTATCTTCCAATAATTACAACAAATAAGTATCCCATAACGTATCCTGATTTTCTGATAAATTTCCATACTGTCTATTCGTATCTGTTTTATAAATTCTCTTGCTTCTATACGACCATCCAGATGAATAGGGCTGCTTAATAATACTATTACAAGATAACTTAAAATCAATCTGCTTAATTTTTCTTTATAATAAAATCTGCCAGCATCCCCCATTCGGCTTTTTCTTGCTTTCCAATACCGACACATAGATACAATCACAATTTGAATATGATTTCGCCGCAAATATTGATTTTTTTCAGAAACACTCTGCTCCTTATCTCCGATTCGATAACAATAAAGACTGCAATCTAAAGGCTGAATATGAGCAGCATAACAACAGGGAATCGTTGCATATTGGTGATCTTCGTAAAATACTCCCTCTTCCAGCCGAATTCCCTTCTGTCTGTAAAAATCCGTCCGATAAGTAATACCATGAAAAGTCAAACAGCGATCCATGCTTTTCCAATTTTTTTGGATATCGAACAGCGTATATTCTTTTTTATAATCTTCTAAAAATGTCTTCCACCCTATTACTTCTCCGGTTTTAATATGAAACGTTTTATAATGTGTTAAAACAACTTCTGCATTGGTTTGTTCCAACCTGTCTAAGTAATTACTTAACTGTTCTTTTTCAATCCAATCATCTGCATCAATAACCTTAAAATATTTTCCTGCTGCCTGTTTTACCGCATAATTAATAACGGAACCATGTCCGCCATTTACCTTTGTCTTCACACGGAAAATTTCTGGATACTTTTTTTGATAAGAAAAGGCAATCTCTTCTGTTTTATCTTTCGAACCATCATTGATAATCAGTACTTCAAATCTTTTTTCCTGTAATTCCTGAGATGAATCTAAAATAAGAAAGGAATTTAAACATGTTTTCAAATAGTTTTCTGAATCATATGCTGCAACTGCAAATGTCACCAATTTTTCCATTGTTTTACTCCCATTTCCTCTTTCTCCTTTTTATACGTTTTTCTTTCCTCTTTTTCTTTCCAAGGCGGTTTTGCTTAATTCCTCGTCTTAATGCCTTCCATGCTTGTTTTGCTGATATATCATCCTGATAGAGTTCCCTCTTTGTCCAAATATAATAGATTCCATACCCTAATGCAAAAGAGGTTCCAAACAAATAGCGAGTAGTCATCCCTCTATTTTCAAAGAAGACTTCATTATATCCATAAAACCAAGTAGAATGATTGTTTTCCTGCATCATTGCGATTGTTACAGGTACATTAAAAATCTTTAATTTTTGTTTTAAGCACTCCAACAAAAATTTTATTTCTTCCTCTGCTCCATTTCCAGTTCCTGCTCCCATATCTTCATCAAATACAATCTTCTTTTCTATAACTCGCTTTCTTCGAAAGGCAATCTGACAGGAGGATACTCTTAATATTTCTGGAAAATATACGGGGTGAAATGTGGTTCTTACTTTTTTTGGTCGATTCCCAATACGAAAAATTAGAATATCTGCATATGGATATCGTTCAAAACTGCTCAAAATCATTTCTCTATACTGACTGCAAAATTCTTCATCATCATCTGCAAGAAGACAAATATCTGCCTGTGCATTTCGAATAGCAAAATTTCGGCTTCTGGAAATACCTTTTTCCTGTACATTATATTTTCTACAGAAAAATCCTCCGATTTCTTGAGTCTCTAAGTAGGGCAGCTTCTCTTCTTTCTTAATACTACAATATTGATTTACAATTAAAACATCTGACTGGATTCTAGAACGCTCTATAATGGAAAAATCTTTTTGATTGATACAGGAAAGTAAAAGTTCGAAGTTCAGTTTTCGTTCCTTTTTCATAAAGCCTCCTTGTCCATTACTATGAACTTACTTAATTACCAATATCGGAGCAAACTACATCCTAAATGACTAATTGTATATTTCAAAGAAGAAACTCGATTCAATCCGAGATAACGATAGACACCATATGTCATTCGAACGGTTTTTTTCTTATTTCTTGATTTTCCGTTTCTGGTCAATCTTGACTTTAGCAGAGGTTCATTAATTCCATATGCACAATCATATTTTCTCAAAATACGTAACCAGGTCAAATAATCCTCATGAACCTCATCATGCTCCATCGGAAATTCTTTTGCAATTTCTGTCTTCATTAAAACCGAAGAACAAGGAATAACATTTGTATACAGTAAACACTTCCAAGTTACCCTTTCTGGTACAGAAATAATTTTTCCTATCTGTTTTCCCTTTTCATCACATAATTCTCTTCCTGTATAGCAGAACATACCATCCGTTTGTTTCAATTTATTTAACTGTTTGATTAATTTTTCCTCCATCCACCAATCATCTGCATCCAACCATGCAATATACTTTCCCTTTGCTAATTCGAGCCCTTTATTCCTTGATAAAGACACACCCAGATTTTTCGTATTACGAATATAATTAATTGGACAAGTTACGATTCTTTTTAATCTTTCTACCTCTTCTTTCGTATGATCAACCGATGCATCATCCACTAAAATAATCTCTGCATCCACTTTTTGTCGATTTACTGATTCTATTGCACAAGCTAAATACCTTCCACAATTATAGGTTGGAATAATTACAGATACTTCCCTCATCTTCCGCTTCTCTCTTTTACTTTTTCTTTTTATATCTCTTAGTACAACTAGAGTTTTCTCCTTCTTTACTCGTATTTTATAATACTTACAATACGAAATGGGCGGTACTATACCCTCAGATATCATGTATACATGATACCCTTATCTATAGTTTCCTTAGATTTTATATTGATCAGTAAAATTAGTTCACTGTCAATAATTTTATTAAATATACCTCGTCTAAAATTAAACATTCTTAAAAATTATAATTTTATAATTCCTAGTATAATAGTCGGCTTTCGCAGATTGGATTACTCTACGAAAATGTAAGTATTCTTAATAAAATACATAATTGATTGATAATTGACCAGAAATTTGACGGTTTATAGATTAGATTTGTTAAATTTAGAATGTTTAAAGAAAAATAGATTTTACGCTTTCAGAATAAAGACAATTTAAACAATATTATTTTTAAATTTATTTGACGGTTTATTTGACAGCTTATTTATATTTTTATATTTTATTTGTTGAATTTTTAAGAATTCCTATATAAAGCAATCATTTAGTATTACTCTTATCCTATAAAACAAATTTTCACAAAAAAAATTTCACTCTTGACAAATCTCATAAATAAGTCTATTATTGCAGACAGAGATACATTCAAGCATATTTTCGTAGAGTAATCCACTCTATGAAATCCGACTGCTATTCTATGATTTAAAAAATCATAGATCATAAAATCTTATATTAAAAATGAACTTTATCAAATATGTCATAAAACCCTTATTTCTAAAACCTTAACTTAACCCACATTTTAAAATCCATTTTTTACGCATCTTCACAAATGTGAGTTAAGTTAGATAACAGAAACAAGTCACCTAGTCCTTTTATTATAACCCATCTTCTTTTTTCTCTGTTCTTTCACTAATAATATAACGTGGTCTTGCTTTTGTTTCCATATAAATTTTTCCTATATATTCCCCCAAAACACCCAAACAAATTAACTGTATTCCTCCAAGCAGGCAGATTATACTTACCATACTTGTCCAGCCTGCAACGGTTTTTCCCATAAACCATGTAATTACCGACCAGAATACACCAATAAAACTACAAAAAGATACCATTAACCCCAGTCCGGTAATCATTCGAATCGGTTTAATACTTAAACTGGTAATCCCGTCAAATGCCAATGCCAGCATTTTTTTTAGCGGATAATGACTTTTTCCTGCTATCCTTTCTAAACGTTCATAATATACACATGTACTTTTAAACCCTACAAGCGGTATCATTCCTCTTAAAAAAATATTTACTTCTTTAAAATTAGCGAATTCTTTTAATACTCTGCTGCTGATCAGACGATAATCTGCATGATTAAAAATAACTTCTGCTCCCATCCAATTTAAAAGTTTATAAAAACTCTCCGCAGTAAATCTCTTAAAAAATGTATCAGTATAACGGCGGCTGCGTACACCATATACTACTTCACTTCCTGACAGATACTCTTTTACCATTTGGTTCATTGCATGAATATCATCCTGTCCGTCACAATCGATAGAAATCGTAATATCACACTTTTCTTTCGCTTCCATTAACCCCGCAAGAACCGCATTTTGATGCCCACGATTACGGCTTTGACTAATGCCAATAAAGTGTTTATTCTCTTCCGACAGCCGACAGATAATATCCCATGTATGATCTTTGCTCCCATCATTTACAAATAAAATACGGCTTTCTTTATCTATCCATTCTTTTTCTATCAATTCATTTAATTTTTCTAAGAATATAGGGCTTGTTATAGGAAGAACGGTTTCTTCATTAT
>CAJUEI010000254.1 GCA_910585255.1 uncultured Lachnospiraceae bacterium | reverse complement strand
CCAAGCAGGAATCCCCACTACAAACTGCGTCTCCCGATAAATCTGCCCTCTCTTTTCCGCTTCCCGCATCCGCTTTGCCGTCTGAGAAGTTAAAAACGCCACAATTCTCTGATTCCAAATCAACTTAGCATTTTCTTTTGAAAGTTTCTTTTCCTCCACTAACTGCCGCTTTAACTGCCCGATTCGTTTTGAAATCTCGTTCTCTTCCATTCCGTCAAATTCTGCTAAATTCATATTTTCCAAAAAAATATGATAGGCGGTTCCTCGTGTTGCTCCTCCCACACCTTCTAATTTTCCCTGCATAAATTTCGGCAGAATCTCTTCTTTTTGTTCGATTAATAATGCCGTATCTTCTTCTGCTTCCATTTCTCTTTGATTCAAACGTTTCTGCTCCGATACGGAAGTTTTTGCATAAAGTGACATTTCTTTCTGATAAGGATACAGATAAGAAAACCTCTTTTCTATCTCTTCTCTTAACTGAGGATCAAAACATTGCGAAAAATCCAGTTTCTTCTGATAATCGGATAAATCCATATTTTCTTTCTGCCGCAGAATCTCTCCCTCTGCAACTCCCTTTGGTGTATAAAATGTAACTTCACAACTTTCTTTTGTGATCGCCGGTACAATCCAATCTAGATAGGACTCTGCTTTTGCAAGGGAAGCATAGGACAGTGCCGCTCCTCCGTTTGTTTCTCTCCGCCACTTTTCATATCGTTCTGTCATCTTATCTGTTACACCGGTTAAAATCAGCTTTTCTTTTGCCCTTGTCAGTGCTACATATAAAATCCGCAGTTCTTCTCCAAGGTTTTCTAAACGAATACTTTTTTGAATAATTCGCTTGATTAAAACAGGAGCTTTCGTTCTGCGTTCATAATTTACAAAATCTAATCCCACTCCTAAGTCGGGATGAATCACTGCTTTCTGCATAGCATCCATTTGATTAATCTTTTTTCCCATTCCGGCTACAATAACAATCGGAAATTCCAGTCCTTTGCTCTTATGGATACTCATAATCCGAACAGTGTTGTCCTGTTCATTTACAATCGATGCTTCTCCGAAGTCCACCTCATATTGGTTGAGTTTTTCAATATAGCGGATAAAGTGAAAGACACCCCGATAACTGGTTGCTTCAAAGGCAATCGCTTTTTCTAACAGCATATCTAAATTCATTCTTCGCTTTGTTCCTGCCGGCATGGAAGCGGCATAATCTCCATAGCCTGTTACTTTTAAGACTAATCGTATTAATTCATGAATAGGGGTACATGCTGCTTGATCCCGGAAATATTCTAACTGTTCTAAAAATGCTTTTACTTTTTTATCTAGTTCTTCTTCTCCAACCGGAGAAAGCAGTGCTTCATAGAGATCGCCTTCTAGATGAGCCGAGCGGATCTTTGCCAGTTCTAAACTGCTGAAATGTCCAATCGGCGAGTGCAGAACCCCTGCTAATGGAATGTCCTGTCTGGGATTGTCAATAATTCTTAATAGGTTTAATACCGTCTGTACTTCCAAGGCGGTAAAATATCCGGTCTGGGACTGGGTATGGGCAGGAATTCCTTCTTCCATGCAGATCGTTACAATCGTCTCTCCCCATCCTGCTACTGTACGCAAAAGGACAACAATATCCCTGTACTGTGCAGTCCGATAGGTACCCGACTTTTTGTCTAGGACTTTCAGACCGGTATCTGGATGGGTCAGTCTTCGAATCTGACCGGCTATTACCTTTGCTTCCATTACCAGGGCTGTCATTTCTGCCGTTACCAGATCGGTGGTATCCTCTTCTTGGGATTTATTGATCAACAATAACTCGGTCTTTCGCTCCTGTGCCTCTGAACCGCCTTCTGGAAATGTTGCTCCCGGATAGAGTGCTGCTGCATTGTCATAGGTTACGCCTCCTAATTCTTTCCGCATAATCTGATAAAAGATATCATTTACGCTCTGTAAGACCTCTGGACGGCTGCGGAAGTTTTTATGGAGATCAATTTTTTGATAATTGCTTTCTTCTGTGGTATATGTCTGATATTTTTCCACAAAAAGTTCGGGTCTTGCTAAACGAAACTTATAGATGCTTTGTTTTACATCTCCTACCATAAAGACATTGGGAATTTCTTCCTGATAACGGGAAACGCTAAATAAAATTGCCTCCTGTACTAAATTGCTGTCCTGATATTCATCGATCATAATCTCTGTAAACTGATCCCGATATTCTTTTGCAATCAGTGACGGCACTCTTCCCTCTTTTGTCTGTTCGGTCAGGATATTAAGTGCCAAATGTTCTACATCCGAAAAATCCATTAAATTGCGTTCCCTTTTTTTTGCCTGATATCTGGTATGAAAGTCTAATGTCAGCCTTACCATTACCGCCATAGTCTTGCTTACATTTGCCATATTTTCCAGCATCTTATCGATTGGCTGAAAATAGAACTGCTTTCCGATTCCCCGAATTTCCTCTTTGATTCGATCTCGAATCTCTTTGACTCTTGCCTTTTTTTCAGCATCGATCGAGGAATCTTTTTTTGAGGATAAGCGGATAAAGTTTACTTCTTTTAAAGCCTTTCCAAAACTTTGATAGGATTTGCACTGTACTAATTTTTCTAAATAATAAAAATCAGACTCAATAGCTGGGAGATACTGATAGGGACCTCTCTCCTGGCTGCAGATCTGCTTTGCCAGATCCAACTGACTGCAGCAGTCCGTGATGAGTTTTTTTAGGTATTCCATTAAAAACTGTACGGATTTGGTCTGCTCTAATGCTTTTCTATAAGCCTGTTCCATTGTTTTTTGTTCTTCCTGATCCAAAGCTTCTTCCTCGGCTTGTTCCTCCATAGGGTATTCATTTAAGCAGCCTTTTAGCCATTCCTCCGGATCGGGATAACTCATTGCAAATTCATAGAGCCGCAAAATCAAGTCTTCTAATCCGCTGTCATTTTTTCCGGTTGAATAACTCTCTACAAAATGAAAAAACTCCGGATCTGCCTCGCTGTAGTAATCCTCTAACAGTCCTGCTACTACATCTGATTTTAACAGTTTTCGCTCCCCCTCATCTCCGATTCGAAAAGAGGGATCAAAGTCTAACAGATCAAAGTGATCTCGAATCACACTCAGACAAAAACTGTCAATTGTCATAATTTGTGCCGTATGAACTAATGTCTGCTGTCTCTGTAAATGGGCATCTTCTGGGGCATCTTCTAACGCTCGTTCAATAGCAGAAGTAATTCGTTCTCTCATCTCTGCAGCCGCAGCATTGGTAAATGTAACAATTAAAAGCCGGTCAATATCCACCGAATTCTCCCGATCTGTAATCATCTGAATAATTCGTTCTACCAAAACGGCTGTTTTTCCTGAACCTGCCGCTGCCGAAACCAAAATTGCCCTATTCCTTAAATAGATAACCTGTTCCTGTTCCTTTGTCCAATTTACTGCCACTCTTCTCCCTCCTCTATCCGAATCATTTGTCCCGCTGCTTCCTCTACTTCTTTCTGCATCTTTTGTAAAATATCCTCATTGTCCATCTCATGCAGTCTTCGGTATTCATATCCTGTACTCTTTTCGTCAAATCCGCAGACCTCCCGAAATTCACAGTAATCACATCCGGTTTCGGTTCCCTTCCGATAAGGAGAAATCTGTGTATTTCCATCTAATATTTCTGCTCCCATTTGGCGTATCCGATTTCGTACATAAGCGGATACTGCTTCAAACTGCCTGGTATCGACAGCAGAAGAATTTTTACTTAAACTCCCATCTTTATTATAACTAATCGGAATGACATCAGAATGTTTGTCCATAGAGGAATCTAAAAGTGCAATTACTTCCGATGCACGGTTGACTAATCCGTTCATCTTTAGCTTAGAAAGCAGTTCCCTTTCAATCTGTTCCTCTCCCATCTCTTCTGTCTCTTCAATTACCGGATCTTTAATATTATAATAAAAAATTCCTGCAGGAATCACGGTTTTCTCCACCCGCTTCCGCTGTTCTGTCTCCATTGCCGCTTCCATATAAACTACTAGCTGAATCTGCAGACCATAGTAGACCGAGGACAGATTAAATTCAGCAACCCCAGATTTATAATCAATTACTTTAATATAGATATGTTCTTCATCCTCATAGAGATCCATCCGATCCAACCGTCCGGCAAGGTACATATTTTCCTGATCCGAAATCGGAATCGTAAGGGCATCTAACTGATCGGCAGGAGAAAAAAAGACCTCATAATTAACTGGCTCAAACTTTCCTTTCTGCAGCTGTTTCTTCAATGCCCAGACTGTCCGATTTACAATCCTCTCTAATCGATCAATAAAATAAGCATTTCTTGCCGTACTCTGCAGCACATGATTTCCATAGTCAGCGGACGCCTCCTCCACAGATTCTTTTACCATCTTCTGCTGATCTTCTGGGGTCACCATACTCCATTTCATCCCGTTTTCCTTTATCTTATTCGAATAACGCTCAATCGAATTATGAAACAGATTTCCCATATCCACTGCTGCCATTTCAAATTCCTGACGTTTTGCAAGCCGAAGCCCATAGGTTAAAAAATGAGCAAATGCACAGGCAGCATAACGTTCTAACCGAGTTACACTATTAATCGGCTGCGGTCCATACAGTGCCGCCGCTGCCAGCTTTCCTATTCCGCTTTCGGTATTGTGATAGGAAACCGCTTCAAATAGCTGATCCATTCGCCCCTTCCAATTTTCTTGTCCCGCATACCAAGAAGTCAGTTCCAAAAAAATGGGATCGGCATTCTGCTGAATCGGATTTTGACTAAATTCTAACAGCTTCGAAATCCAATAGTGTAATGTTCCCTCTGGTG
>CAJUEI010000253.1 GCA_910585255.1 uncultured Lachnospiraceae bacterium | reverse complement strand
AACCGGGATAAATCAAATCGCATACATGGTCTATTGTCATAGCAATAATCGCAATTAATTTTAATTGATTTACATTCAATCGTAATTTCATTTTTTTCTCCTGCCCTGCCAGTTCTCGGATTATTTTTATTACCAAATGTCTATTTTAATTTTGGACTAGCCCGATATAACACCGATATAACAAGTTCTTCTAAATGACTAAAATCCTCTTTGGAGGGCATAAAAAAGAGTATTTCGATTTTTTTTAATTTTAACCTTCTAATAACACCCGTTTTCTTTCTATCATTTCCCCGATTCTCTCGATATATTGGGAAACATCCTTCACGTTCTCACACCGTTCAATGCACCCGTCCGGGTACACTCTTTTACTGATGCTCCCCGCCCCGCAGGCGACTATGGTCTGCACTTCCTCCATAATCAAAATATTATAGATACCCGCCTTTCCCGCTGATGCATACCCTACATTTTCCAAATTTCCGGTCATATTTTTCTGTCGATACAGATAATAAGGCTGCAGTCCCATCTCTCTGGCATATCGTTCTGTCATAGCAGTAATTTTTTCATCATTTCTGCTTATATAATCGGCATATTGTTCCTGCTGTTCTTTTAATCGGGATGCCCTTTTCAAAGCCAATGAATGAACCGTCACACTATCCGGCTTTAATTTTGCAAGTTCCTGCATGGTAAACTCCATATCTTCCTTGGTCTCTCCCGGCAGTCCTGTAATAATATCCATATTAATATTAGTAAACCCACATTCCCGTACAAGCCAAAACGCCTCTTTTGTCTGTTCTGTCGTATGCTGCCGTCCAATCAAATCCAGTGTCTTTTGATTCATTGTCTGCGGATTGACAGAAATCCGATTCACACCATACTGCTGAAGAACGGAAA
The DNA here is from genome assembly GCA_910585255.1 of uncultured Lachnospiraceae bacterium. GTDB lineage: Bacteria > Bacillota > Clostridia > Lachnospirales > Lachnospiraceae > MGBC114844. The sequence continues at coordinate 4,004 of CAJUEI010000253.1, read as the reverse complement.
GTTTATCCTTGGTAATACTATCTGGACGTCCCGCCTCCACAGTAAATTCTAGATTATCCTTTAGATCAAACGTGATAACCAGCTTTTCTAACAGCCGTCCTAATTGTTCCGGTGTTAAAGTCGTAGGCGTACCTCCTCCAAAATAAACCGTATGAATCCGTTTTTTCTGTGTCTGCATAATTTGAAAAACAGCCTCAAGCTCATAACAAAGGGCATTTATATACTGTTCAACTCGTTTTTCCCAGATTTTTAAAGGATACGAAGGGAATGAACAATAAAGACATCGGGTAGGGCAAAAAGGAATCCCTATATAAATACTATATCCATTCTGATAATCTATTTTACTTAGCAGTTCCCGCTCCTTCTTTGCAATTTCAATACTAAGTGCAATCTTCTCTTTTCCTGTTAGATAAGTACGTTTCATAAAATCTGAGATTTCCTCGTCTTTTCGCCCTTCTTCCAACATAAAATATGGAATTTTTACCGGACGGATTCCGGTTAAAGTTCCCCATGGAAGTATTTTTTTTGTTCTTTCTGATAAAATCTGATAAATTCCCTGTTTTATCAGATTTTTTATAGTCTTTCTGTCTTTTTTCTGTGCAGGTTCAGAAATAGTAACGACTCGCTGCTCTTCTAGTTTTTCCAATAATTCGCTCCAAATAATTACCAGTGCTATCTGGTCGTTTTGCTGCTGCGATTTTATCTCAAGCAAAAGCGGAGCCTCTAAAAAATTTGTCTTAATCTCTTCTTTCGGATAAAACGCTTTTACAAGAGAATAAATATCATATTCAAATCCCGCCATAAGAGGTTCTAATTTCAGCCCAATCATTCTGTTTCTCCTATATATTTATCCAAGTACAAAAGAATTATGCCGCTTTTCATGCCGTATTGTAGTCTCTTCATAGTGTCCGGGATAGACAATGGTTTCTTCCGGCAGTTGATATAATTTTAAAACAGACTGCTTTAATTCCAAACTGTTTCCAGTAGGAAAGTCTGTTCTTCCCACACTTTCCGAGAACAGCGTATCCCCGCTTAAGAGGAATCCTTCTTTGGCAAAATAAAGACAGCAGCTTCCCTGTGTATGTCCTGGTGTATGAATAACCGTAATATCTTCTCCCAGATAAGATAATACTTCCTGATCTCGAAATACACCGTCTATTGTACAGGAAAATCCATTTCCGAACATTGCCGACAGATTTGACTCTGGTTTTTCAATCAGATCGGTTTCTCCCTCATAACAATATACTGGAATCGAATTCCATTTCCGAAGCAGCTCTGCTGCTCCCATATGATCAAAATGTCCATGTGTCAGCAATATTACAACGGGTTTCCATTCGTTTTTCTCTATTTCATGTTGAATCCGCTCTGCTTCCTCTCCAGGATCAACCAGGATCAATTCCTTGGTCTCTGGATGAGAAATCAGGTAACAATTCGTCTGCATAACACCCACAGAAAGCCAATTTACACAAAGCTGCCCCATACTTACCACTCCTCCTATTTTTCTTTTTTTACTTTTTTCTCACTTTCTTAGTAGAACAGCTCTCATCTTTTAACCTGACGTCCGCTCAATCTCAATTACACTCTCGATATTTCGAAGCTTATCAATTAAATGTCCCAATTCTTCTTTTCCATGAATAGCAAATGCCATGCTAATTGTAGCAAGCCCCTGCTTATTTGTCCGGCTGTTCATTGACGTAACATCAATCTGCCGCTCTGTAAGAATTTTAGAAATATCCGCTAAAATACCGGTTCGATTATTGGCAAAAATCTTAATTTCAGCCTGATACTGTTCACTTCCAGAAAACTCCTGCCACTCTGCTTCAATCATTCTCTCCCGATCCATTTCTGGAAGATTAATTATATTGATACAGTCGGTTCGATGAATCGAAACGCCCCGTCCTCTGGTTACAAACCCAACAATCTCATCTCCGGGAACCGGACTGCAGCAGCGGGAAAAACGAACCGCCACATCCTGAAGTCCTTTTACAATAATGCCGCTCTTGGTCTTTGCTACACGAACTTTATTTTCTTTTGTCTCTTTATTCTCTGTAATCGCATTTAAAATCTGTGCATCCGTCAGCTCTTTTTTATGCTTCTTTTCATACTCTTCCTGAAGTCGGTTTACAACCTGCCCTTCTTTTAATCCCCCGTGTCCAATCGCAGCCAAAACCGAATCCCAATCCCGAAAGCCATACTTTTTCATTACTTTCTCAATAAATTCCGGCTTGAAAAGTTCACTGTAATTAAGCCCTTTTGCTTTACAATAGCGATCAACAGCATCCTTTCCCTTTACAATATTGTCTTCTTTTAATTCCGTTTTAAACCACTGATTAATCTTATTTTTTGCCTGTGTACTCTTTACAATATTCAGCCAGTCCCGACTAGGACCCTTTGAGTTTTGAGAAGTAATAATTTCAATCTGGTCTCCGTTTTGAATCATATAGTCAATTGGAACCATTTTTCCGTTGACTCGTGCCCCTACCATTTTGTTGCCAACGGCACTGTGAATACTGTAAGCAAAATCAATTGTATTTGAACCATTCGGCAAATTTTTTACCTCTCCTTTTGGAGTAAAACAAAAGATATGATCCGAAAACAGATTTAAGTCATCTTTAATCAGACTTAAAAATTCCCGGTTATCTGACATCTCTGTCTGCCATTCCAAAATCTGTCTTAACCAGCTTAGTTTCTCTTCTTCGCTTTTTGCTACATCTTTTCCTGTCACACCCTGCTTATATTTCCAATGTGCAGCAATTCCATACTCTGCCGTCCGATGCATCTCTTCGGTACGAATCTGTATCTCAAATGGCTGACCATTAGAAGCAATCAATGTTGTATGGAGTGACTGATACATATTTTGCTTCGGCATAGCAATATAATCTTTAATCCGCCCTGGAATCGGCTTATATGCTTCATGAATAACTCCAAGTGCAGCATAACAGTCTTTTACTGTATTGACAATAATTCTGACAGCGAATAAATCATAGATCTGATCTAAGGTTTTATCCTGATTGACCATCTTTCGATAGATACTAAAGAAGTGCTTTACTCTTCCGTCTACTTTTGCCTGAATCTCTGCTCCTTTCATATAGGCACGCACTTCTTCTACAATTTCATCTACAAAAACTTCCCGTTTATCTCGGGTCAGTGCAATTTTTTCCGCCAAATCATAATAGGCCTCGGGATGCAGATATTTTAAAGACAAATCGTCTAATTCAATCTTAATCTTGGCAATCCCCAGCCGCTGTGCAATCGGGGCATAGATATCCATGGTCTCCCTTGCCTTTTCCTTCTGCTTCTCTGGACTCTGATACTGCAGGGTTCTTAAATTGTGAAGCCGATCCGCCAACTTAATCAAAATCACCCGTATATCTTTTGCCATAGCAAGGAACATTTTTCTCAAATTCTCTGCCTGCACTTCCATCTTATCCCTAGAATAAGATAACTGTGTCAGTTTTGTTACGCCATCTACCAAAAGAGCAACTTCTGCTCCAAACTCAGCCGTTACATCCTCCGTTGTCATAGCAGTATCTTCTACCACATCGTGCAGCAACCCTGCTGCGATGGTCTCTTTATCCAATTCCAATTCTGCCAAGATAATGGCAACACAGATTGGATGAATAATATATGGCTCTCCCGATTTGCGAAGCTGCCCCTCATGTGCATCCTTTGCCACCTGATATGCCTTCTTCACCATCGTAATATCATCTGAAGGATGATATTTCTGAATTGCTCGAATTAGCTCCTCATAGAGCTGCTCCGGATCGGTAAAATCTGCTGGTTTGGATAACATCTTATCTTTTGATTGTTCCTGCCTTTTTTCTTCCGCCATATATTCATCCACTCTCTTTCACGTAATTTAATAATGATTATACGTATTTTACCAGAAAAAATCAATATTTTTCTTTTTTTCTCTCTATTCTTGGCTGTTTTTTATAAATTTCGTATCCATTTTCCGACCATTCTTATCCAATTTTGTGCCTCTGGAATAATCGTATTCCCAC
>CAJUEI010000252.1 GCA_910585255.1 uncultured Lachnospiraceae bacterium | reverse complement strand
GGCAATACAAGGATTGGGTGTACAACCCTTTTGATATTCTTCTACAAAATAATCCATCACTGCTTTTTTAAATTCTTTCCGAAAATTCATAACATAAAAAGGAATCTTTAATTCATCTGCAACTCTTCTGGCATCCTCTGCTGCTGACAGACCACAGCATCCCCCTTTTTCCTCCTGACAGGAAGGGGTTTCCTCCTGCCAGATCTGCATAGTAACTCCGATTACACGATATCCCTGTTTTTTTAATAGATATGCCCCAACGGAAGAATCCACTCCGCCAGACATTCCTATTACAACTGTTTTCTGTTCCATTTTTTTCTTCTATCCTCTGCTTCCATTAGACAAAACCGCTTCCCATTCTTTCTGCCGATCGCAATACTGCTGATTTAGCCATTCTGTCAGTGCTTCTTTGCCCTCCTCAGAAAATGCAAACCGGCAGGATTGTTTTTTTTCTTCTTTTGTCGTTTCAAAATTATAAGGCTCCGGCCAAATCGTAACTAAAAATTCCTCTTCTGCTTTTTCAATCCGATACCGCATCCCTCGATATCCGCCGGTAAATACACTTTTTTTATAATAATTTAATGGCATCAGTTCCGATTTTTCAATCATCTCTATCTCCTGTTCTGCTTTACAAAATCTTCATAGAGAGGAGACATCGCCCGCAGTTTTTCTACAATTTCCTTAATAGAATCTACTACAAAATCCATCTCTTCTTCTGTATTTTCCTCTCCAAGCGTCATCCGCAGAGATCCATGTGCGATCTCATGAGGCAGTCCAATTGCTAACAAAACATGGGAGGGATCTAGCGAGCCGGAAGTACAAGCCGATCCACTGGAAGCACAGATTCCTTTCATATCCAGCATAATTAATAAGGACTCTCCTTCTATAAACTGAATACTGATATTAATATTATTAGGCAGCCGTTTCTTTCGATCTCCGTTTAATCTTACATAAGGAATCTCTTTTAAGATCCGAGCAATCGCTTTGTCCCGTACCTTTTGGATTCTCTCACTTCTCTCTTCCATATCTGCTACAGCCAGTTCAACCGCCTTTCCCAATCCGATAATTCCTGGTACATTTTCTGTTCCGGCACGCCTATGGCGTTCCTGTGCCCCGCCGTGAATCAGGGAGCCAATCCGTACTCCGTTTCTTACATAGAGAAATCCGATTCCCTTTGGTCCGTTTAGTTTATGTCCGCTGGCACTTAACAAATCGATCTGCATCTCATCTACCTGAATCGGAACCTGTCCGTAAGCCTGTACCGCATCGGTATGAAATAGGATGCCTTTTTCTTTTGCAATCGCTCCAATCTCCTTAATCGGTTCTATTGTTCCTATCTCGTTATTGGCAAACATAATCGAAATTAAAATCGTAGTCGGACGAATTGCTGCCCGCAGCTCCTCTAAACGAATCAGCCCATTCTCGTCCACATTTAGATAAGTCACTTCTACTCCCTGCTCTTCCAAATATTTGCAAGTGTGCAAAATCGCATGGTGTTCCACCTTTGTTGTAATAATATGATTTCCTTTTCCCCGATACATCTCTACAATCGACTTTAACGCCCAATTATCCGATTCGCTTCCACCGGCTGTAAAATAAATTTCCTCTTTTTTTGCCCCAAGAGAATCTGCTATTTTCTCCCGCACTTTTTGTATTGCAATCTTATTCTTTGCCGCAAACCCATAGACCGAAGAAGGATTTCCAAACTGTTCTGTAAAATATGGAAGCATTGCTTCTACAACCTCTTTTCTTGCCGCTGTTGTAGCAGCATGATCCAAATAGATAAATCTCTCCATTATACACTCCCTTTCTACACAATACCTGTGCTTTTTTGTTTCCTAGTGTTTCAATAGGTTTTATATTACCACTGCTTATTTCACTTGTCAATGCAGCATTTTCTATTTTTATACAAGTTCTCATTCTGAGACAGCATCTTTTTACATATATATAAACTGAATTCCAAAAGAGGTGATTTATGGAAAAATCAAATTCTCTCTCTACCCTTTTTAAAAGCCCTTTTCTCCATGCAACCTTCTATCTGACTGCTGCCGGTTTTCTCTGCAGACTATTAGGATTCTTCTATAGAATATTCCTCTCCAATACAATTGGTGCAGAAGGTATGGGAATCTATGAACTTATTTTTCCCATTTATGGTCTCTGTCATGCAATCAGTGTCTCCCCTATTCAGACAGCAATCTCAAAATTTACGGCAGAGGAATCTAGAGGAAATGGCTGTATCAATACTCGCCGCACGCTTCATGCAGGACTATTTCTCTCTTTTTCTCTTTCCTGCTTTTTAGCCTTTCTTGTCTGGAGCGGTTCGGATTTTATCGCAAGACATTTTTTATTTGAAAGCCGCTGCCGTTCCCTGCTAAAAATTATGGCAGTTTCGCTGCCGCTTAGTTCGATTCACAGTTGTATCAGTGGTTATTATTATGGCATTAAGAAGGCGGGAATTCCCTCCCTCTCCCAGCTTACTGAACAAATTGTAAGGGTTTCTTCTGTTTATCTGCTGATTACAGTAGCACAGACTAACCAGCTTCCGATTACCCCTATCTTTGCTGTATATGGACTTTTACTTGGGGAGGCTGCTTCTGTTCTTTTTTCTACTCTTTCTATCTGCCTTACCAAAAATACAGACAGCAAAAGAGCAACCGCTATCTGGCCGATGCAGCTTAAAAATATCCTATTTCTTGCCATTCCTCTTTCTTTAAACCGTCTGATGCTGACCTTCTTTCAAAGTATCGAATCCGTCAGTATTCCTACCAGTTTAAGACTGTATGGCATGAATCGTACAACTGCATTAGAAACTTATGGTGTTTTTACCGGAATGTCAATGCACTTTATCCTATTTCCGGCAGCTATTACAAACTCTCTTGCTGTTATGCTGCTTCCGGCTGTATCCGAAGCACAAAGTCAAAAAAATAACAACCGTATTTCTCATATGGCAAGTACCAGTCTGCGTTTCTGCCTGACTATCGGAATTTTGTTCACTGGAATCTTTCTTGTATATGGAGAAGATATGGGAACGGTTGTTTTTCATAATTCGCTTGCCGGGAGCTATATTACTACTCTATCTTGGCTCTGTCCGTTTCTCTATGTTTCAACTACAATAGGAAGTATCTTAAATGGACTAGGGAAGACCAAAACAACGTTCTTCCACAATATGCTTTCTCTTTGCCTGCGGATTCTCTTTATTTTAGTATTGGTGCCTAGAATGGGAATGTATGGTTATTTATTGGGGATATTAGTCAGTCAGCTTTTGCTGATGATGCTGCATCTATATAGCTGTCAAAAACAAATTCTGCTTACTTTTTCTGTTTTTTCCGATATTATAAAGCCTATTTTCTGCACGGCTGCAGCACTGCTTATTACAAAGTTCTTATCTATACGAATTTTACAGGTTTATTTTTCTTTTTCTCCGTTAATTGAATTGGGCATACATGGAGTATCTGTTATTTTTTTATTTTTTGCTATTCTTTATTTGGAACATGTACGAAAGTAAAAGTGGGTAGAAGAGATTGTTTGAGAAGGGGACACCAGAGTGCAGCATTGCCGTGCTGTTCCGCTCTCCGAAAAGTAAGAAGCTCTAAGACTTCTGAATCTACACGTATCTGACCGGACGGACCGGGGTGCAATTCGCCCGTACAGCGGGCTAAACACACCCCTTTTTTGCCATCAGAAGATGGCAAAAATCCTAGTGGATCGACAGAAGCCTAAGAGCTTCTAGCTTTCCTCCGAAGTCACAGCGTCCCCCTAATGCACTCTGGCTGTATTGTTCTAGAATTTACGTTTCTTTTTCCTTCCGTTGTGTTATATTTGGTTTGTTATAATCTTTAAATTTCAGACTAAGATCGTTACGGAATTAGCGGAGCGGATTCCGAAATTCCTTTGACTGGAAATCTGATAGAAATATATGTGTGGTTGTGATATTCTGTTAGAGGTACAAATCGTAATGGATAATGGGACATAGTATGTCTCATTTTTATTTACAGGGGTATTGCTCGTTTTGTGTCCTGTAAATTTGGTGGATTATCGTGTATTTTGTTCTTGAAAGGGGGCTGAGAAGCAATGGATCAAATAAAAATCGGAGGTTTTATTAAAGAACTCCGCAAAGAAAAAGGACTTACACAAGAACAACTAGCGGAACAATTTAACGTAAACAGAAGGACTGTTTCAAGGTGGGAAACGGGAAGTAATCTTCCCGAATTGGACATTCTTATCGAGATGGCTGATTATTACGAGGTTGAACTTCGGGAATTGTTGAATGGAGAAAGGAAAGGCGAGGATATGAATAAAGAATTAGAAGAAACGGTATTAAAGGTTGCTGAATATAGTAACGAAGATAAATTGAAAGTTACAAAGCGAGTACATTTATTATTTATTGGTGGAATGATTGCTGCTATAATTTATTTAATTTTGGTTTTTACAGATCATGCGGATAATTTTTGGGGTGGACTATGTGCAGGAATTCAGTTTGGAATGATGATTGTGGGTGTTATTATAACCAGCAAATATGCAGCTAAAATCAGAGCGTATAAAATGCGGATTTTGAATAAACGATAACATTTATATTTGCTGAATCGATTATATCACGAACAATTTTCCTTTTCAAGAAATCATTGGTGAGAGATAGTGCAATATCTGTCTAATACTAAGTTTTAGTGAAACTGATTCTATTTCAAAACTCGAAGAAAATTTTATACTATTTCGATGAGATTGCTGGTGGTCAGTGATGAGATTGTTGGTGGTCAGAACTGTCAATTTTAAATCTGCAGGCAGGGAAAGACAGCCGGAGCGGAGAACCGATTTCTTGCTGCTGTGACTTCGGAAGAAAGTTAGAAAGTCTTATGCTTCTGTCGATCCACTAGGATTTTTTGCCATTCTTGAATGGCAAAAAAA
>CAJUEI010000251.1 GCA_910585255.1 uncultured Lachnospiraceae bacterium | reverse complement strand
TACAAAATACCGGGATAGGAACAAAATCACAACAGGCTTTGAAATTGCAGCAGGAGCAGTTGAAAACTGAACGTAAGGTAGTGAGCCGGGAGCAACGAGAAGCAGAGAAACTGCGACAGTTTGAACTGAAACAGCAGAAAAGGAAAGAAAAGCATAAGGGTAGATAATACTGTCTAATGTCTAAAAAGAGAGCAGCAATGATTTGTGTTATGTGTAATGAAGGGAGATTAAGTTTGATGAAAATAAAAAGAAAGCAAGTGCAGAAGCACAGCACATCTTTATGATGCTATGTCTTTTTTCCTGCGTGACTTTATTTGGAAGATCTGATGAAAATGCTTTAAAATATTTCTTACCGTCATGATACAAAACGGGATGATTCAGTTTTAACCCTATTGTATAATTTGCCCCGCAACTGTTATTTTTTCAACTATCTTTTTCTGGCAGTTCATCGCATCTGCAGTTACAATCGCACCTTCCACGTTTATTCAATCAAGAAGTTTAGACGAATTTAACCTCATCAAGGAAGTCTCCCGCTTCTAAGCCACCAAGGCAAAAGCGGTGGGTTGGGACTTCCTTGTTTCAGTGGGAGTGCAGACTCCCACTGAAAAGCTGCGATAGCAGCTATGAGGTTATGAGCAAGTAGCAAAGCAGATTGCGAATATCCGATTTGACTTTTTCAAACACCCTCCTGAAAGTATCACTATCTGGTATTCCGTTTGGAAATTCAAGAAATTTCGAAGGGTATTCTTTGCAACTTTTACCGAATTCCTTCATATCGGCAAAATCTTTTCTTCCACAGATTACAGTACACGGCCCAATGATAATAATATCTTCCAGTTTGTGACGGATAGTTCCATATGTTGTTTGTCTTGGTTCACTTATATTTTTCATTTCTTCTTTTAATTTTTTTATCTCCATATTGTTTATTTTATCTTTTTTATGCAAAAAAGTAAATGCTGTTGCCCTGGCAAAAGAAGTTGGGAGGATTGAAAATTATTATGCTATTGTGTATAATGGAAAAGAATATCAACCAATATGACTGTTTTTGGAGGGAAAATATGAAATATGTAACAGCAACTTCTGATATGATAGATTCAATTTACGATGTTTTACATACAAGTATCAAAACCATATATCCAAAGTATTACCCGAAAGAGGTAGTAGAATTTTTTTGCCAACATTATAGTAAGGAACATATTTTAGATGGTATAGCGTCTGGAAATATGGGGGTACTAGCGGATGGTAATAGAATTATCGGGACAGGCTGTTTCGATTGCAATCATATTACAGGAGTATATGTGTTGCCCTCTCATCAAAGACAAGGCTGTGGAACGCAGATTATGAATTGTTTGGAAAGCGAGATATCCAAAAAGTATGATATAGCTATTTTGGATGCTTCACTTCCCGCAGTTTGTTTATATGAGCATAGAGGTTATAAAACTGTGGGACATGGGATTTATGAATTAGAAAATGAAGTGAAGCTGGTTTATGAAATCATGGAAAAGAAGTTAAGGACTAATTAAATTCGGTGCTATTGGAGGTATAGGGAAATGAGATGCAGGATAAGAAAGTGGGAGCTATCGGATGCAGGAAATTTGGCGGCAATCCTTTCAAACAAAAACATACAGGATAATCTTCGGGATGGGTTGCCTTATCCTTATACAGAGCAGGATGGGATAGAATTTATTTCTGATATGCTTTCCGCAGATGAAAACGATACATTTGCTTTTGCTATTATTGTAAATGGAAAAGTGATTGGCAGTATTGGTGTATTCCGTCAGGACAACATACATAGGCGGACTGCTGAATTGGGATATTATATCGCTGAGGAGTATTGGGGGAAAGGTATTATGACTGAAGCTGTAAAACAAATTTGTGAATATATTTTTGCGAAAAGTGATATTATCCGTATTTATGCAGAGCCATTTGCATACAATACCGCTTCTTGTCGGGTATTGGAAAAGGCAGGTTTTCAGTATGAGGGAACATTAAGGAGTAATGCTGTGAAGAATGGAAAGGTGATAGACATGAAGATGTTTTCAAAACTAAAGGAGTTGTCTTGAGATTGAAAAAGTATAAGTTAAGTTTTGATATTTGGGGACTGATATTGTTCTTGATTATTATGATTCCTAATTTTATTTGGTTTTCTGTTCCTGCACCAAACGATGTGCTAAGAGCCGATTCGGTTACAGTAAGGATTGATAATATTGCTTCACTATGTCAGATATTGATGGTTATTGCTCTTTGTATTTTTATGAACAGAAAAAGCTGCAAATTTCGTATTACGCCTTTCATTGTTATTGTGATAGTTTGTTGTTTATTATATTTTGTGAGTTGGATATATTATTATATTGGTATAGTAAATATGGTTACGATATTGGGGTTGACACTTTTTCCGTGTTTGGCGTTTGTGTTTTTTGCCATTGATAGGAAGAACATGATAGCGATTATTCCAATTTCTATTTTTACAGTCTGTCATCTGATATATGGAATAGTCAATTTTGTCATTTGATTTTTATGAGGATATAAATATATGGATTATCAAATTCGGGAAATCAGAGAAAATGAATATCCAGCATTATCTGATTTTCTATATGAAGCAATTTTTATTCCAGAGGGAATGGAAAAGCCGCCAAAATCTATAATTAAACAACCAGAGTTGCAAGTATATATTGCTGATTTTGGTAGGACAGATGATTGGTGTCTTGTAGCTGAAACAAAAGGAAGGATTATAGGTGCAGTGTGGGTTCGCATTATGAATGATTATGGACACATTGATGACGAGACACCATCATTTGCCATATCCCTTTATAAAGAATATAGGCATTTAGGAATTGGCACAGCACTTATGAAGTCTATGCTGCAATTTCTAAAAGATAAGGGTTATAAACAGACATCTCTATCCGTGCAGAAAGCAAATTATGCAGTTGATATGTACCGAAAAGCGGAGTTTGCAGTAGTTGATGAAAATGAAGAAGAATATATAATGGTATGCCATTTGTAATATGATATAAGGTAAGACAGAAAAAGATTGTTGGTGACAATATCGTTAGTGTAGATTTATATTCTTTTTATTGAACTAAAAGTTTTAGAGAAGTGAAGTACTATATAAAAAGAAAATCATCCAGCTCCGTTTAGAACAAGGACGGATGATTAACAACATCACCAAAGAGTATGGTATTTCTAAAGAGAGTATCCGCCGGTGGTGCCGTGAATTTCAAAAAGAATGTCAAGCCCAAAGCCTTCCAAATCCTTCTTCCACTAATGAAGCAGATATTAAGAAAACTTATTTTAGCCACAAGTGTTACAAAAATACTTGACCACTACAGAAATATAAAATAGAAAAATTGTTGAAACGATAGGAAATGTGGGATGTGGCGGTTGCTATGTCCTCTATTTTTGTGGTAAATGAAGAATGAAAGTGGTAAAAAAAATTAGTAGACAAGAAGTTGTAGAGGAGAATGTGCAGATGATTTTTAAAGCTAAGAATGGTGCAGAAATTATAGAAAAAATAAATATTGATGAAAATGAAGCTATCGGAAAATTTGCTAATTTAAATCATGCCTTAGTTGTCGTGAAAATAGAAAATGATTATTTACTAGGGTGGCATAAGTGGAGAAGTGATTGGGAAACATTTGGCGGACTTATTGAAGCGGGAGAAAGTCTTAGAGAATGTATTGCACGTGAATGTGAAGAAGAACTTGGAATCAGCAATGTAAATTTTGAGTATTTGGGAGTAGTGCATTATAATATGCCGCCTAATTATTGGGTTAAAGGCTGGCATGAAGAATATGGTGGAGTATATGGTATTACCCTTTCAAGAGATGCAATTCAAATAATTGAAGAAAAAAGGCATGATAAGGATGAAATTGGCGAGATTGGATTATATTCTGAACTAAAAGCACGGGGAGAAAACATAGATGAAATAAATGAAAAATTACTGGAGTTTTATTAAGGTTCAGATAGACTAGAAAAAAGGGGCTTAAGATAATAATATTATTACTGATAAGGGGTATTAGCATAAAAAATCAGGGTATATAATTAAATTTGATGAGGTGCTGTCATAACTAAAGTATATTTCATTCATCATGCAGAGCTAAATTATAACAATCATAATGACGTTCTTCGAGAATTATCTTCAAAAGGAATTTTACAGGGATTTGTTATAATATATGTGCAGCAACATTTTGGCAACAGAAAATCAGCAAGCCATTATAAATGATGTAATTGAAGTAAAAATAGGCGTGTATTTGCATGAAAATTAAACAAAAATAGCTAAGAATAACAAAGAACATGCCGAATTCGAGTAATGGATAAAATCCCGGAAATGCTGATAAAATGGGCATTTCCGGGATTGCTTTATGCCTGTTGGCTCTAAAATGACTCTAATTGTTTTCGGGAATGTTATTCTCCGAGTAATAACGAAACGCTTTTACGATATAATCAGAAGCCCCTTTTCCGTATTTGCTGTCAGTTATGCTTTTTATATAATCGTTTGAATAGGTGTCGATAAGAATATTGATATAGGGTTTATCGAGGGATACGCTGGTGCTGTTTTTCTGTATAAGCTGCAACAGTTCATCTACAATGGATTGTATTTTATGGGAAGAAACATCTTCTGACAAATCGGCGGTTAGTCTGTCATATAGTATATCAGATTGCTTTCCAATTTCTTTCATCTCCTCCGTTAATTGTGTTTCCATGAGTTCAGAGAAATGCTCTAAATTATGTTTCATAGCTTCGGTGTATTTTTCAATACTGCCGAATTGTTTAATGGCGAGTTTAGCTACCTCTGCTTCATCATCTTTAATTTTCTGAATAAACATATCAAAATTTTCAATACTTCCCCAATGTTTGATAACATCATCAGTGCTGTTATTTTTAAAATCCTCTAATGCGGTAATGT